>JBBTQM010000020.1:0-5585 GCA_038065675.1 Patescibacteria group bacterium
GCATTCACGAGTTTCACCGCGGTCTGGGTGGGTTTTGTTTTCATCTCTCCAACATGCGCTGGCACCGGCAGATAGGAAACCAAAATAAATAATACATTCTCCGGCGAAGCCAGACGCATCATGCGGGCGGCTTCAAGGAATAAAATATTTTCGTATTCGCCGACGGTGCCGCCGATTTCAATCACCACCACGTCAGCTTTCTCTTTCTCGCCCGCCCGCTCGATGCGGCGGACTATTTCCTGCGGAATATGAGGCACCACCTGCACGCACTTACCGCCGTATTCCAAATTACGCTCTTTTTTTATAACCGACTCGTAAACTCTGCCGGTCGTCATGTAATTTTCCCGCGTCAAAGTAATGTCGAGAAATCGCTCGTAGTTGCCCATATCCTGGTCGCATTCATCGCCGTCGCCCAAAACGAAAACTTCGCCATGCTCGGTCGGATTCATCGTTCCCGCGTCCACGTTCACATACGGGTCAATTTTAATCGCGGTAACCTTTAGGCCGCGAGACTGGAGAATTTTCCCGATTGAAGAGACGGTTACACCCTTTCCGACTCCGGAAATCACGCCGCCGACAACGAATATGTATTTGCGGTTTGCCATGGCAGTAATGGTGGAAATAGGGATTTAGTTGGTTAAATAATTAAGTGTTCAAATATTTGCGCACGGCAAGAAACGCCGAAACGACGCCTAACGCCGTTCCGCACAAAAGCATAATGAGAAAAAGTTCCACAAAATTGGAAAGATAATATTCATAAATATTGAGTCCTCCGAAAAATGTCGTGGCATTTTTGCCGAGCCATAGCGTTACCGGATAGAAAACACCCATCGCTAAAATTGAGGAAATAATGCCGTAAAGAATTCCTTCAACCAAAAACGGCCCGCGGATATGGATATTGCCCGCGCCAACCAAGCGCATCACCGAAATTTCCTCGCGCGACATGTAAATGGCAAGGCGGATGGTGTTGAAGGTAATGATGATGGAAATAATTATTAAGACAAACGTTACTGCAAATCCCAATTTATCGCCGCTTGCGATAATGTTGGTTAATTTATCTATTACCTCCTTGTTCTGATAGTAATTAACTTTGTCCACGATGGAACCGGCGTCTTGTGAAAGCGCGCTGCCTTTGCCCAAAAATTTCGCGACCGTTTCGTACTGCGAAGTTTTTTTCGCCTTTATGTTAAGTACGGCACCCAACGGATTATTCCCCAATTCGTCTATCGCCTGAAGCGTCAGATAATCACTTTCGTGCCGCGCCTTAAAGCGCGCGAGTGCCTCATCGCGCGAAACATATTCAACCGATGCCACTTCCGGCAAAGTTTCAATTGACGCTTTCAGTTCAAGAATTTTATTTTCCGGCGCATTCAGGTTGAGATAAACGTTTATATCAACTTTGTCTTCAATTTGCGCCAACGAATAGCTTAAAACGGCTCGGCTTAAAATGAGAGAACCGATAACGAAAAGAGTGACGGTAACTACAAGAATGGAAGCGATGGAAACGACGGAGTTCCTGTAAAAACTGATAAATCCGCCGCGCAATATTCTTTTGAATGATGTTCCTAACATTCCGAAAAATTATATGGGAACATTGTACCACCGCACGGCTAAAGGAAAAACCCTTGCGCGAGGCAAGAGTCCGTGTTCTTCTTTCTCATTTCGCCGCTTTTGCCGCTTGGCGCGGATTTTAGAGATTATAGCGTCCGGTTTTATCGTCGCGGACGATTTTGCCTTTATCCAGAGTGACTACGCGTTTGCCCAAAGCGTCCACGACACTTTTGTTGTGGGTGGCAAGTACAACGGTCGTCCCCAAATCATTGATTTTTTCAAGAATGCGGATGACCTCGTTGGTGTTTAGGGGGTCCAGATTGCCGGTCGGCTCGTCGGCTATGACCACCTCCGGCTGATTGATTATGGCCCTGGCTATGGCAACGCGCTGTTTCTCACCGCCCGAAAGCTGGTGGGGGAAATTGAGCATTTTGTTGCCTAAATCCACAAGCTCAAGCACATGGGGAACATCGGCGGCGATTTCAGAGTCCGTTTTCCCGGCGGCTTCCATGGCAAAAGCGATATTTTCGTAGGTCGTCTTATTGGGCAAAAGGCGGAAATCCTGAAAAACCGTGCCGATGTGGCGGCGATATTTGCTTATTTCGCCATTACCAAGTTTGTGGATATTTATGGACTCAAAAAAAACGGTGCCATCGGTCGGAGACTCCTCGGCCAAAAGAAGCTTAAGAAGGGTCGTTTTGCCGGCGCTTGAATGGCCGACAACGGAAACGAACTCGCCCTGGGAAATGGTGAGACTTACGTTGTCTAGGGCTTTGGTATCGCTTTTCGGATAGATTTTCGTAACTTGGTCAAAATAAATCATTGGGGAATCTGGTTTTTCTGGCATTAAATCAATAATACCACAAATTTTTTGAAATATTTGAAGCCAAATTACGGACAAAACTAGCTAAGAGATTTTTCCGCCTCAATAAATTCTTCAAGTTTGCCTTCTTCGAGCACGGATTCCACATCGCCCGTCTCCACATTGGTGCGATGGTCTTTGACCATTTTGTACGGGTGAAGGACATAGGAACGGATTTGATTGCCCCATTCTATATCGGTCGTTTTTGAAACATACATTCCCTTTTCTTTTGCTTTGCGCTCGTCGTCTAAGCGTTTGTAAATCTTGCCTCTCAAAACTTCAAGCGCTTTTTGGCGGTTTTGCTCCTGGGAGCGCTCCGATTCCACATGAACGGCGAGATTGGTTGGTATATGGACAATCCTCACGGCGGTTTCTCTCTTATTTACATTTTGTCCGCCGGGACCGGACGAACGGCTGAGTTCTATCCGGATGTCTCTGTCGGGAAGTTCTATTTCTTTGGACGAAGACGCATCGCCTTTGAAATCGGGGATAACTTCCACCATGGAAAAAGAAGTGTGGCGGAGCTTTTTGGCGCTGAAAGGCGAAACACGCACGAGGCGGTGCACGCCGGATTCGTTTTTGAGCGTGCCATAAGCGCTTTTGCCGATAATTTCCACGGTAACATTGCGGTATCCGCCGTGGTCATTTTTATTTTCGTGAAGCAAAGATACTTCCCACCCGCGATTTTTTATATACTTGAAATACATTTCAAGAAGCATGCGTGAAAAATCTTCGGCATCGTCGCCGCCGGCGCCGGAAAAAATCGTCATGACAGCGTTGCCTTTATCGTATTTGCCAGCACCGGCCAATTTTTCTTTTAGCTCGCCTATTTCTTTGATGACGGATTGCGCGCGCGTTTTGTCGCTCCAGAAATCAGGCGCTTGCATCGCTTTCTCAAGAATTTCTATTTGTTTCTGCAATTCTTCTTTTTGGGTCATTATTTAGGTTATTTTTTCCAATACGGTTGGAATTTTATCAAATCGTGAACAAGCTTTTTCGTGTTCTGTCCTTTGTATTGATATGCCCTATCGTCTATATAGGCGGAAGCAACCGGTTTGCCGGGATTATCTCCCTTAACCAGAGGGTTTTTATTAATATAGTCAAACGGGATATTATGTTTTACGCAATATTTTCTTAAAAAATTATTGCTTCTTTTTGAGTGAATTATAATTTTATGTCCTTTTTTTGAAAGAATTCTTATTGCGCTTATAACTTTTTTATTCGGGTTCGGATTAAGTTTATGAATTTCATATGAAGGTGCGTTTTGTTTAACCATCACTCCGTCAAAATCAAAAGCGAACATTCTTATCCCTTCTGGCAAAATTCTTTTTTTTGTATTTTTAAATTTTTTCATCTTATGGAGCCACCTCGCAGAATCGAACTGCGGACCCCCGCTTTACGAAAGCGGTGCTCTACCAGCTGAGCTAAGGTGGCACACTAGCTACCAGTATCTAGTTACTAGCGACTAGTTGGAGCCGTTGGCCAGAATTGAACTGGCGACCTACTCCTTACCATGGAGTTGCTCTACCAACTGAGCTACAACGGCGTAAATTCAAAAAAATTGAATTTGGCGCGGCCAACCGGACTTGAACCGGCAACCTCTCGCGTGACAGGCGAGTGCTCTAACCAGTTGAGCTATGACCGCATTTTTATGTATTTTTCAAAAATGTCTTTTTTTCTAGCGAGAAAACATAGACCACATAGGGTTACCCTATGTGAAGATACACGGTTCTTCTAATTACATAGGGTTACCCTATGTCAATTCCGATTTTTAATCGGGTGCCGATGAGTGGAATCGAACCACTGTCTAAGGCTTATGAGTCCTCCGTTCTACCATTGAACTACACCGGCTTATCCCACCCGAATTTGGTTGGGAACATAATCGCGGCGTGCGTGATTTAGACTATCTTCGTGTCTGTCACCCACGATTACTTGTTGCGGGGGGCCGATTCGAACGGCCGCCTCAAGGTTATGAGCCTTGTGAGATACCACTTCTCCACCCCGCGATATTACTTAACTTACAACAAACAACTTTCTAAATAGGCTCATAACCTTGGTTATTCGCGCTATTGTCCTTCTTGGAGATACCACTTCTCCACCCCGCGATATAACTTAACTTATTACAACCAACAGCCTACTAATTAAAAACCCCTTTAAGGGGATTTTTGCATTATACCTAAAAACTGCAAACTATCAACTTCCGCCTTAGGCGGAAAAAACTTAAAACCAATTATTTAAATAAATTTAAACTCCTTAAACACATCTTCGTAAAGGCCGACAATACGGCGCGCTTCATGTTGGGACAAAAAAAACTCCGAGCCTTCATGGGCGATTTTATTGCGGACTTTGTGCGCTTCCCAAGCGCTTTGGATATTTGAAAAATCCGACGGCTCTACCGTTTTTAACCGCTCGCCCAAATCCTTACCTTGGTATCCCATGCGCCGAACCATTTCATCAAGCATATTGTCTGCTTCCAAAATCGCAAGTCTCCATTCGGCGGGATTGGCGGAATTCACATGGTCTAAAACGACCTGCCATCTGTCGTTTTGCGGAGTCGGCTCCGACTCAAAAGGCGCGGCGGATTCCAGAGCCTTCTTTTCGGCGCGCCGTATTTCATAAATCCGCACGAGAGAATAAACGATTATTATTATGAAAAAAACCGAAGCTAAAGAAAGGAAAATTTTCAGTGTGTAAAAAAAGCTCTGGATTGATTCCGGCGGAACTCCGGAACCATTATTTGCTCCGCCGGTTACGTAAATGAAAAAATCGTAAAACTGCCTGAAAAATTCATAAATCTGGTTAAAAAGATAATCAAGATTGAGAAATCTGACCTCAAATAGTTTCTGTTCCGGCATGTTTTAATTATAGCGCTTCTCTACAACTCTGCCGATTTCAAAAAGCGACGCTTCTCCCCACCATGGCGCAATAATCTGAAAACCTAAAGGTAGCCCTTCTTTGGTGCGTCCTGACGGAACGGAAATTGCCGGCACCCCGGCGAGATTGACGGGAACGGTGAAAATATCAGCCAGATACATTTCAAGGGGATTAGCGGTTTTTTCTCCGAGCTTAAATGCCGGAGTCGGCGTCGTCGGCGTTACTATGGCGTCAACATCGCAAAATGCCGAACGAAAGTCTTCCGTAATGAGAGCGCGGACGGCGGTCGCCTTGCCGT
>JBBTQM010000021.1:0-1247 GCA_038065675.1 Patescibacteria group bacterium
CTTTTTAACGTTGGTCGCTCGTCTTCTTCTTTTTTTTCTTTTCCTTCTTCCCCGGGCTCTATTTTACCGGAGGGCGTTCTTCTCAAAGTTGGGCCGGTTTTTTCGTCTTTCAATTTTCTCCTGCCGGTCAACGTCTGGATCCTCTTTTTAACCTCATTAAATTCAGAAGTAGTGATCACATACTGACTCTGCGGTTTTAACGCCCCGTCTATGTATTTCTGGGCAAGCTTTATTCTGTTGTCAGTTGTCGGATGGGACGAAAAGATCTTTGACACCGTACCGGGTTTTTTCTTTTCCTGTGCCTGGATCTTTTCAAAAAAATTAATAAAGGCCAATGGTTCATAGCCGGACTTATATAGGTATTGGATCCCGAGAATGTCGGCCTCTTCCTCAAAAGCGCGTGAGAATTTCAAAAAAGTTACCGGTATGGCGACATTCGCCGCTTGCTGAATGCCGTATCCGGCCCATCCGCCCATAAATATCAGCGGAATGGTCGCCAAATTGGCAATGGTGCCGCGACTTGCCTGTCTCGTGCCGTGTCGCGCCGCCACGTGAGCGATCTCGTGAGCCATGACACCGGCGATCTCCGACTCGTCCTCGGCGAAATCAAGTAGGCCCCGATTTACGAACAAGAATCCGCCGGGCAAAGCGAAGGCATTGATTTCCTCGGCATCAATAACTTTGACGGTGAAGGGGACTTTGGCATCGGAGTTTCTGACCAGATTTTGGCCGACGCGATTCACATACTCGGCGATTACCGGGTCTTCAACGATCTTGGCCGATTTCTCAACATCTACGGCCAGACCTTTTCCAATCGCGATCTCTTTTTCTAAGGAGTAAAGGTTTACACCCTTACTGATATCCCGATTGCCGATTTGGTCGGGATCGTCTTTGGGGTCAAGTTTTTTGGTTTCCTTTTTGGCCCTTTGTTTCACCTCTCCGCCCGGTTTTCCGCCCAGTTTGTCGTTTTGATTGATTTGCTGACCCGCAGTTTTGGTAAAAACCATAGTAAGAAGTAAATACAAAGTCACGTAGATGATTATTCGCAGCACTCTTTTTGTAGTTGGAGACATGGCCCCCTCCGTTTTATGTAAATGTTCTTACTCAAGGATATCCCCGTAACGGCAAGAAGTCAAAATAAACAGCCCCGACGACACCGTCGGGACTGTGTTAAAAATCTAGAATTATAACTAAGGGGCCGTCAGATAAAACTGCCCGTTTTGGAAAAGTTGTTTTGCCGGCGCCTA
>JBBTQM010000022.1:0-33211 GCA_038065675.1 Patescibacteria group bacterium
ATACTCTTAAAAAAGGAATAAACGACACTATTATTTACGATGAAAAAGCGGTGGAAAACCGTTTCGGGTTTTCTCCAAAACTTGTTCCGGATTATAAGGGGCTCCGCGGCGACCCGTCCGACAATATTGTGGGGGTGCGTGGCATCGGAGAGAAAACGGCCGGAATTTTAATTAAAAAATTTGGCACTGTAGAAAATATTTACCGCGAGCTCGCAAAAAATCCCGAGCGATTCAAAAAAGCGGGGATATCCGAGCGCCTGATAAATATTCTGAAAGAAAACGAAGAAGAAGCGGAATTTTCCAAAACTCTTGCCGAGATAAGAAAAGACGCGCCAATCCAATTTTCTCTGCCGAAGGGGTTGTGGAGAGAGCACGTGGATGCCAAAGCGCTGGAAGAACTTTTACGAGAATTTGAATTTAAAAGTTTGTACGAGCGCGTTAAGGGGGCACTGGGTGTTTCAGGCGGCGAGACCGCAACTGCTCCGGTGGAAATTGACAAAGACGTGCTTACCGAAGCGTCAATCGCCCTTTGGCTCATTGATTCGGAAAAAACAAATCCTGACATAGGGGACATATTGGCTTTTACCCGCGAGGGGGCGCTCCCCAAAGCCCACGCCGTCTTATTGGAAGAAATAAAAAAACGAAAACTTGAGCGCGTGCTTTATGATATAGAACTCCCGATAGTCCCGATTATAAGGGCGGCGGAAGCGCGCGGGGTTTTGGTTGATGCGTCGCATTTTAAAAAATTATCAGGCGAGTACCACAAAAAACTTTCCAAGCTTGAGAAAAAAATTTGGGAAGAGGCCGGGGTTGAATTCAACATCAATTCACCGAAACAGATGGCTGAAGTTCTTTTCGACAAAATGAATTTATCTGCGGATAAGGGAGTGCGGCTCAAAAAAACGGAAGGAGGAGCTCGCTCGACGCGTGTTTCCGAGCTTGAAAAGCTTAAAAAATCCAATCCGATTGTGGAAGAAATTTTAAGTTACAGGGAGCTCCAAAAAATACTTTCCACTTATGTGGACGCCATACCCCCGCTTCTTGATTCTTCCGGCCGCCTTCACACGACTTTTATACAAAGCGGAACGACAACCGGACGTTTTGCTTCCACGAACCCGAATCTTCAGAATATTCCGGCACATGGAGAGTTCGGCCTCGCCGTGCGCGATGGCTTTATCGCCGCCCCCGGGCACCTGCTCATCTCTTTAGATTATTCACAAATAGAACTTCGGGTCGCGGCGATGCTCTCCGGCGACAAGAACTTGACCCAAATTTTTAAAGAAGGGAAAGATGTCCACTCCGCCGTCGCTTCGCGGGTCTTTCACGTCGCGCAGTCCGAGGTAACTTCTGAAATGCGCCGCCAGGCCAAAATTATCAATTTCGGCATCGTTTACGGCATGGGGGTGACGGCGCTTCAGGAAAATTTAGGAGGAACAAGAGTGGAGGCGCAGGAGTTTTACGACAATTACATGAAAGAATTCAAAGATTTGGCGGATTATATTGAGGAGGTAAAAAAATTCGCCGGTAAAAATGGCTATACCGAAACGCTTTTCGGGCGCCGCCGCCAATTCTCCGCCATTCGTTCAAGCATTCCTTACGTCAGGGCGATGGCGGAGCGCATGGCGGGCAACGCCCCTCTTCAGGGCACTGCCGCCGATATAATAAAAATCGCCATAAAGCTCGCGGACACGGATTTGCGCGAGGCGGGGATTCATTCCAAAACGCATCTGCTCCTTCAGATTCACGACGAACTTATTTATGAGGTTGAGGAGGGAGTTTTGGGCGCCGCCGAAGCGGCCATAAAAAGTGCCATGGAATCGGTTTTATCCAGAAGCTTTATTAAGGAAAAAATAGGGGTCCCTCTTTCGGTCAACGTGGCGGCCGGGAGCCGTTGGGGGGAGATATAATCACGTGATAAACTTCCGGTATGGAAAAAAACACTGAAAATAAGGGCGAGAGCATTGTAGGCATTACCATGTACCCGCCGCTTTTTTATCTTTTCATTTTTCTTCTGAGTGTTTTAGCGGACTATTATTATCCGATAACGATTCCGGCAAAAAATTATTCCGAATATTTGGGTTTAGTCGTTATTTTTTTCGCGACCGGAATTATAATCTGGGCGCAGCATTCAATAGGACGGTTCGTCGCCCGTGAACGGTCGGGCGCGGGCGCGCGGGATTTTGAGGTCGGTGCTTACAAGTACAGCCGTCATCCGACTTATGCCGGGCTTTTTCTGCTCATGCTCGGGTTCGCACTCCTGTCTTCGTCGGTTGTTATGATTTTTGGCGCGGTTGTTTCTTTTGTTGTGGTTAATTTTACTGTCGTCAAAAAAGAAGAAAGACTTCTTTTGAATAAGTACGGCAACGAATACAATAATTATAAATCGCGTGTGCGCCCCTGGATTTAAAATTTTACGCTCTGGTATTTTCTAAAAACTAAAAACTACCTGCCTGCCGAAGCTTCGGCAGGCAGGTCAACTAAAAACTCTCCGCCATGTTTTACATTTTCTACGGCAAAGACCGCGACAAGCGGGCGGAAAAAATCAAACACCTTTTAGAGACCGAGTGTGGCGGCGCCCCGCCGCGCCCGATTCGCCCGGAAGAAATACGAGTTTCCTCTTTGGGAGAACTTGCCCGCTCGCGCGAGCTTTTCGGCGGGCGCGCCGCGTTTTTGCTTGATGAAATATCGGAGCAGGAAGACTGGGCCGAGCTTATCAAGAAAAACGCCAAACTTCTTTCGGAATCGGAAAATATTTTTATTGTAAATGAGCCGTCGCTTACGAAAGCGGCTGTTTCTTCGTTTGAAAAAGGCGGCGGTAAGGTTGTTTTTTGCGACGGGAAAGACAAAGCGGCGCCCGAGCGTGGCGGCAATTTCGCCCTAGCCGACGCCATAGGGCGGCGCGACAGGAAAGCTTCTTGGGTTTTGTACCACGAGGCGCTTGCCAAGGGCGCGGTTCCGGAAGAAATACACGGCATTATTTTCTGGCAGCTTAAAAATATTTTTCTTGCCAAATCGGGCGGTCCTACCGGCATTGCCCCTTACCCGCTCGCCAAAGCTAAATCATTTGCAACTAAATGGGGGAGCGGTGAACTTTCTTCGGCGCTTTCCAAACTTGTCGCCGCGTATCACGAAAGCCATCGCGGCATCGTTGAATTCCCGATAGCGCTGGAAATGTTTTTATTAGAGAGCGTTTAAAACTAATTTTTTATCAGGCAAAAGAAAAAGCGCACTCTGGTGAGGCGCTTTTCTTTATGATTGTGCCCGTGATTGGAAATTCGGGCGCAGAAGGTTCTTGCGTAAAGCTGGTTGAGCGCGGTCTTGTTTTTATCGTTTATTAGAGAAACGACGATCTCTCCGCGAACCACAACCTACTACGAGTCTGACTAGATTATAACAGCTATTTTTGTATACTCAAATTTTCTGTGGATAAATGGTCCGCCCGGCAGGAATTGAACCTGCGACCGTTTGCTTAAAAGGCAACTGCTCTACCAACTGAGCTACGGGCGGGATAGAATGAGAAAATCATACAGAGAAAGACTAAAAATGTCTAGAAAACACAACGAAATAGTCTTGGTACTCGACAACATCCGAAGCGTCCATAATGTCGGCGCTATTTTCCGCACGGCCGATGCGGCGGGGGTTTCTAAAATTATTCTTGCCGGCTATACCCCCGGGCCGATTGACCGGTTTGGCCGCTCGCGCGCCGACTTCAAAAAGGCGGCTTTGGGAGCGGAGGAGAGCGTTAAGTGGGAGAGTGCCCCGACCGCGCTTGCGGCAATCTCAAAACTAAAAACTAAAAACTTTTATATTCTTGCGCTTGAGCAGGGAACCGGCGCCTTTGATTACAAAAAGATAAAACCGAAAGGAAAAACTGCGCTTGTTGTCGGGAATGAAATTGACGGTATTTCCAAAGAAGTTATCAAATACTGCGATAAGGTTGCGCAAATACCGATGCGCGGCAAAAAAGAATCTTTAAATGTTTCGGTGGCGCTCGGCATCGCGCTTTTCCGGATATTTAATCTTTAATAAGGACGATAGGTATTTTTGTTTAAAATGTCGGACGGCGAGCCGTAGCTTCCGCCGGTATCAATGGGAGCCGGGGGATTGAGAAATGTTCCCGGGTTTGTCGTGCGGGCGCGCTCGGGACCTCCGGTGAAAAACCAGACGAACCACAAAACAGTCATTATTATCAGAAACCAAACCAATAAACTTATTCCTTTAGGCCCGTCTTCCATTTTTATATTTTAATTTTTAAACTTTTGTTTTTGATGAACCGGACAAAAGTGGGCGCTCCTTCCGCCTATCATTTTTCTGATTATAACACCCCCGCACCCGCGCTTTTCGCATTTTTCCCCCTTGCGCTGGTAGGCGCGGTGGCGTTCCTGAAAATGTCCGCGTTCCCCGAAAACATTTCTGTAGTCAGACATTGAGTCTCCGCCGAATTCTATTCCCCCGCGCAAAACCTCCTTCATTGCCCGGTAAAGTTCCCGTAATTTTTTGTACGATATATCGTACACTCTTGCTTCCGGGTGAATTCCGGCGCGCCAGAGCATTTCATCGGAGTAAATGTTGCCGATGCCGGCGATGACGACTTGGTTCATAAGCACGGATTTAATTTTGCCTCGCGGAGCTTTTGACAATCTTTCGGCAAAGATATCGTAATCAAAATTTTTCTCAAGCGGCTCTGGACCAAGATGCGCCAAATGCGGGGAGTGCGCGAGTTCGGAGGTTTTGGCGGTGGCGATTTTCCCGAATTTGCGCGTGTCGGAAAAAGCCAAATGTTTCCCGCCGGATAAAATAAAAACCGCGTGGACGAAACGGTTAAACGGGTCGTTGAGGGGGCTTTTTTTGTCCACCGGTATCCACATTTCTTTTTTCTTTTTGTTGGTTGTAAGTCGTTTGTCGTAAGTTTTGCTGTACTTCCCGTACAGCAAATGGCCTGTCATTTTCATGTGTATGATTATCGTTGTGTCGTCCGAGAGATTGATAAGCACGTGTTTCCCGCGCCGCGAAGCAGACAAAATTTTCTTACCCGCCACTTCTTTTTTGAAGCGTGTAAAATAATCGCCGCTTGTCCGCGTATTTGAAGGCGGGCGAAACATTTTCGGCCAGTCGGTCCAAACGGAGGTAATTCTTTTGCCAACCACGGTTTTATTTAGGCCGTCTACGGTTGTTTGTACTTCTGGGAGTTCGGGCATGATAGTTAATAGATAACACATCGCCAGTAAAACAAAAAGCACCGAGTAAATCGGTGCTTTTACACAAAAACAGTGAACCTACTTTTTTCTGGTGGTGTACAGGATTCAGTATCGGAGTATGTTTTTTGCCATGCTTTTTAATACGCACTTATGACTTTGCTTGGATTTTCGCCAGATACTACGTAATAGATTGTTTTGCGTAATTTAACCGGCATCCCAACTTTTGGTTCAATCGAGTAATTAGTCCATATCGCGACCAATCCACCGTGTCCGTCTTTCCCGGCAACCAATAGTTGTAAACCAAACGGAGTTGAGCCGAGTATGGACACAACGACGAATTTGCTATCGATCATGTACTCAACTGTTTTTGCGGCCAAACACAGGTGCGATCTTCCTCTGCTGTCTTTGCAAGCAACATCTATCTTCTTTTGGTACGACAGCGAGTCGTTAAACGCAGCTTGCGAAGGTATCGTCTTCAGGGCTGAAGCTGATACTTCCGACCCTTCACCCGCATCATACAGAAGCGCGGAAGAGCCCAGGACGGCTAAAAGAACTAGTACCGACAAAACCCAAAATATCGGTTTTCTCCAGAAACGAATGCCAAATGTGGCCAAAACTGAAAGGAGAATGCCGACGAATACGGACAAAAGCACCAAAATAGGGAAACTTTCTTTGATTACGGCTAACATAATTAACCCCCTGTCAAAAAACATTAATCTGGCAACATTAAACAATATATATTGACAAACAGCAAAATATTGTTATTATTACGGTGTTTTTTAAACTACAAGTTTAAAAATCCACAAGAATGAGGGAGGTCAAAAACATAGAAAACACGATAATTGAAACCTTGGAATCTGGTCCTGCGGGGAAAGCCGATTTAATCAAGGGAATAGGCCATAAAACCGGCGCTACGGCACAAGGAATCTACAAAGCGCTCCGCAAACTCAAAAAAGAAGAAGTTGTAACAATACACGACAAAACGATCAGCTTATCTTTTATTTGGATAGATGGACAAATATCAAAATATTCAAAAATTGCCCAAACATACCAAACCCCCAGGCGTGAAAATTACTTTTTGCAATTAAAATCCGGCGAGCATATTACATTCAAGTTTCGTACATTGCGAGAACTAGATTTGTTTTGGGTGCACGCTTTTGTTCTCCTTGAGGCGCAGATTTCAAAAGAAATACCCATGTATGCGGTTGTCCCGCACGACTGGTTTTCCTACGCGCGGCCTAGTTCCGATAAAGTTTGGACGGAGAAGCTTGAAGAAAGTGCCCGTCCGCAGGGAGTGGTAATTACCCACCCGGCACCCCTTGATAAAAAAGTCGTAATAGAAAGGGAGTCTAAATCAAATTTTTTGGAGTTTGTCTGTGGGGAAAATCCCTTCAAACAAGATGAACGAAAATATGTAAACATAATCGGCCAGTGGGTTTTTGAAGCCCGCCTGGACAACGCCATCAACCTCAAATTGGTTGAATACATAAACAAAGATTTCAGGGATGGTGTGATTGGAGGAGAAATTTTAGAAAAATTACTTGATCTTCCGGGAACCAACACTCTTAAAATTTCCCGTTCGCTGCAGCGGGCAGAATTATTGATCCGCAAAATCAAAAAATATTTTACGTTTAAGGCATAAAGTAAAATAGTATTGATGTATACTTAATCGTATATACGTTATATGGGGAATAAAAAAGAAGCACTGGTTATTTTTTCCGCCGCGGCACTGATTTCATATTTGTGGCTACTTATTTTTTTCTCGGGAGGATTTAATTACGCCGCCAAAGACGCGGGAAGATTTCTTGCCGCGGTGTTTTTCCCGGAACGAACATCCGAAGCGCACCTCGCGCAAGTTTATAAAGACGCGCGTTCCGGGGCGGGGAAGGTGAATATTCTCATTGTACCCGGCCACGATAGTGATTCTTTCGGGACATCATATCGAGGGCTTACGGAGGCGGAAGTTACCGCCGTATTGGGCGAGCGCCTTGAGAAATTATTTAAAGACAATACCAATTTCAGAGTTTCCGTTTTAAGAACAAGCACCGGTTACAATCCGGCGTTTCTTTCATACATTAGAAATGAAAGAAGTTCCATTCTTTCGTTTATGAAAGAAAAAAGGAAAATAATGAGTGAGTATGTTTCTCAAAAAAGGGTTGAGAAAATCGGTGGGGTTCCCCATGTTTCTGTGTCTTTAGATACGGCGATAAAACTTTACGGAACAAATATGTGGGCCGACGCGCTTGGGACGCACATCGTAATCCATCTCCACTTCAACGATTACCCGCGCGAATCGCAGGATTTGCCGGGCAAGTACAGCGGTTTTGCGGTTTATGTTCCCGACGGGCAATACGGCAATGCGGCCGGGAGCCGCGCCGTGGCGGAGAAGGTTTTCGCGCGCCTCGCGCGCTCTTACCACACAAGCACTTATCCCAAAGAATCCGCGGGGGTCGTTCCCGACCAACGTCTAATCGCGCTCGGCGCGAACGACACGCTTTCCTCCGCCGTGGTTCTGATTGAGTACGGATATTTTTACGAGCCGCAATTTACTTACGAGGCGACGCGAAACCGTTCGCTTGATGATTTGGCTTTAAAAACATACGCCGGTGTATTGGACTTTTTCGGGGAGACGGCGTTTTTCGCTGGAGATTCCGCGCTTCTTCCGTACCGATTTGATGAAGATTTAAAGAAAGGCGACCGCGGCAAAGTCTCGGTGATGTCGCTTCAGGCGGCATTGTCAGCCGACGGGCTTTATCCGCCGGCAGGGAAGAACAAAAACGAATGCCCGCTTTCGGGGTCGTTTCAGGACTGCACGCAGGCGGCGCTTTTAGCCTTTCAAAAACGCGAAGGTCTTCCGGGCGACGGTAGCATTGCCGGTCCGGCAACGCGCGAGGTTCTTAATCGCCGATTTTCTTCGGGGATGTTTTAGGCGGTTTTTTCTCAAGCGCCGAAGCGAGTTCTTCTCGGGCGACATCGCGGTCGTCCCAAGGAATTTTTTCTCCGCTTTTCCCCATAATGTACGGGTCTGTTCCTTTGCCGGTTATTATTAAGACGCTTCCTTTGCGCGAAAGAGCTATTCCTTCACGTATTGCCTCGCGCCGATCAATTATTATTTTAGGATTTTTATTTTTTATCCCCGAAGCTATTTCAGCAATAATTTTTTCCGGCGCTTCGTCATACGGGTCTTCGTTAGTGAGGATTATTTCTTCGCAGTATTCTTCGGCGGTGCGCCCCATTTCAGGCCTTTTCCAGGCGTCACGCCCTCCTCCGCTGGCTCCTAAAACGCAAATTTTTCTTTTTTTGCGGAAAATTTTATAAACTTTCTCGAGCGAATCAGGAGTGTGGGCGTAGTCAATAATAACTTCAAACGGTTGCCCTATGGAAATATGTTCCAGCCGCCCTTCAACTGTTTGTGTTCCCACGATGCCTTTTATAATTTTATCTTCGGGGATACCCATTGCTTCGGAAAGAGCGGTTGCGGCAAGAATATTTTCTACGTTAAATTCTCCGATAAGCTTGCTTTCGGCCCGTCCGCCCGCGACAGGAACGGATATTCCGCCGGAATTTTCGGTGTAAGCGCTATTTTTTCTGGAGAAAGAAATTTTTTTCTCCGCCTCCGCCGCGTTTAAAAAACCTCGCGAATGCGGGTCGTCGGTATTTACCACTATAGTTCTCGGGCGTTTTGCCGAAAGCGACAATTCCCGCGCGATGGAGAGCTTGGCGTCTTTGTAATTTTCAAACGAACCGTGCGATTCAATATGCTCCGGGGAAAGATTGGTAACAACCAAGGCATTCATTTCGGTATAGCGGTGGCGATATAGCTTGGCGCCTTCGGAGGTCATTTCGATGACGGCGTGAGTCGCCCCCGCGCGGAGCGCGTCGCGGAGAAACTTCTGGACAAAAAACCGCCCGGGCATCGTCATTTTATACAAATTGCGCTCGCTTTTTTCCCCTTGCTTAAAATGGATGGTAGAGAGAAGCGCGGTACTGTATCCCGCCGCTTCGAATATTTTTGAAATTAGCTCGGCGGTTGTGGATTTGCCCTTGGTGCCGGTAACTCCGACTACAAAAAGCTTTTGCGCCGGGAATCCGTAGAGAAACGCCCCCAAAATTACCAAAAGATAATGATAAACCGGTTGAACAGTTTTAAAAATTTTTACGGGGATTATTTTTTTTATGATACGCAGGGTTTTTTCCATTACCGTGTTTCACCCAATATTTTAAGGGCCTCTTTTATTTTCCCGCTGGTGCCCACAGTTTCGGTGCGCACCTTTTTAAGCGCTTCGCGCGCTTCAGACTGAGAGTAACCCAAAGATTTAAGGGCTTCCACCGCGTCGCTTTCTTCCTTAAGTTCGCCGTGATGCGCGCCTCCCTGGCTTCCCATTTTGTCTTTTAGTTCAAGAACTATTTTTTCGGCGGTTTTCCGCCCGATGCCGGAAACTTTGGTGAGGTAAGATGTATCCTCGGAAGAAATCGCCTTTTTGAGAGTCTCAACACCAGCAAGGCCCATAATCTGAAGGGCCGACCTCGGGCCGATTCCCGAAACTCCAATCAACATTTCAAAAAGTTCAAGCTCCGGGCGGTGGAGAAATCCGTATAGGTCTAGCGCGTCCTCGCGTACGGCAAGGTGTGTGAGTAGCGCAACCACGCCTTTTTCTTTGCGGAGCATCCGGAGAGTATCGATTGTCGCGGAAATTTTGTAGCCGACGCCGCCGACATCAAGCACGGCGTACCGTTCCCCCACGAAAGACACCTTCCCTTCAAGTCGTGCAATCATGTCCGTATGATACTAAAATTTGCCTTTTCGGGATACTTCTGCTAGCATTTCCGCATTAGTTTCGGGTGGTTTTGCATTTACTAAAAACTAACCAATTACTAACTTCCGCCCAAGGCGGATCGGCCTCGGGCCGAAAAAACTGACCCAAAATGGCTTTAACCAAATCAGCTCGCCGCGCAATCAGGGTTTCTGCGCGCAAAAAAGTTTTTAACGACCGCCGCAAAAGGGCGATGAAAGACGCAGTCAAAGAGTTGCGCCGGTTTGTTGTTGCGGGGAAGTTTGCCGAAGCCAAAAAACTTCTTCCGGTTGCATATGCGGCCTTAGACAAAGCGGCAAAGCGGGGAGTCATAAAAAAGAACGCCGCTTCGCGTACCAAATCCCGCCTCTCCAAAGCAGTCAAGAAAATCTCTTAAACAAAACTCCCGCCTTGGCGGGAGTTTTGTTTAAGATTGTTCAAATGCCCTCGAAAGGAATCGAACCTTTATTTTAAGATCCGCAATCTTATGTCCTATCCATTGAACGACGAGGGCGCGGTTTTAATCTACCATAAAAGAGAGAAATTCCTATAACCCCAAATGTTCCATTAATTGGTGGAATATGGGTTCTGTGTAATTTTTTTGCGGTAAGCGCTCTTTTAGAAATTTGGCAATTATTTCAATATCTTCGTGATGAATGGGGATGACGACAAGCGGGTGCCAAAATAAATCTTTTTCAATCAAAAGCTTGTCGCGGTCTATGGAGAACGATGAAATTTTTTCATAACGGAATGTTTCTCCATTTACAGAAATCACTTTTTCTCCCGCGTTCACGTGCAATATTACAGGGTCTTTTTTGGCGTAGATGCCGATAGTCGCGGCGGCGATGACGACGAAGATGCCGAATAAAATATTGCTGGCGATAAACGCACCAATGGCAAGCGAAGCGGCAATTATGTAAAGCACCCAGAACCACGTTCGCTCGGTTTCTCTATGTTCGAATTCTAGTATGTCCCAAGAAAGTTCGTTCATTTAATATATTGTACCTCTTGCGCATAAAAACAAAAAACGGAGGAGGTGAGATTCGAACTCACGAGACCTTTCGGTCTAGCGGTTTTCAAGACCGCCGCACTAGGCCACTATGCGACTCCTCCAAAGCAAAATCTAACACAGCTAAACGGTTTTATCCATTGCATATTTGTAGTATATTCATCGGTATGGTGAAAACTTTAGGAGTAGATTACGGCTCAAAAAGAATCGGTATTGCCGTATCGGATGATAACGGCAGGATTGCTTTCCCGAAAATAATCGTTGAAAACACCAAAGGTGCCGTTGATAGAATTGCCGATATCGCGAAGACGGAAGGAGCAAAGCATATTGTTGTCGGCGAATCGCTCAATACAAGCGGCGAAGAAAATGAAATAATGAAAGAGGCGCGCGCCTTTGCGGAAAAACTCGCCGCGGACTGCAATCTCCCTCTTTCTTTTGAGAAAGAATTTTTTACTTCGGTTGAAGCCCGCCGGTTTCAAGACGAGGGCAGGGCTGATTCCCGCGCCGCGGCGATAATGCTTCAGAGGTATTTGGATAAAATTAACAATTAACAAGTAACAAATGACGATAACGATAGATGATTTCAAAAAAATGGAAATTCGCATAGGCACTATTATTGAGGCCGCGCGGGTTCCCGAAACCGACCGCCTCGTCCGCTTTGTAGTTGATATGGGGGATGAAAAGCGCGTGATTATTTCCGGCGTTGCTCTGCATTATCCCGACCCGGCGGTTCTCATAGGCAGGCAGGTTCCCGTTCTTGCCAATCTTGAACCGCGCACTATAAAAGGGGAGGAGAGCAAGGGAATGATACTTTATGCCATTGAAAGCGGGGGGAAGCTCACTGTGCTTTCTCCGTCCGAGCAAATTGAAAATGGAAGCGTTGTGCGCTAAACCCATATCGGAGTGTTTCTTCAGAAGTAAACGCGGTTCATAGTATAATAAAAACAAATGAAGCCGGGTTTTTTTCGCTCGCTTTTCCCAACGCCGGAATTTTTGCGCATGCCCTCGGCGGGGCTTGATATTTCCGACAAATCGGTCAGATTTCTTTGTTTTGCCGAGAAAAACGGAGTTTTTACCATAGGGAAATATTCCGAGGAAAAAATAAATCCGGGGATAGTTGAGTCGGGGAAAATAAAGGACGAGCACCGGATGAAAATAGTGCTCGCGGAGCTGAAAAGAAAACACAAACTTAATTTTGTGCGCGTGTCTTTACCGGAAGAGCAAGCGTACCTTTTCCCGATGAATATTCCGATTGTCAGTAAAAAAGAAATTCGCGAGAACATTTCTTTCCAACTTGAAGAACATATTCCACTCAATGTGTCGGATGTAGTTTTTGATTACGAAATAATCCGCGAGAATGCCGACGGGTACGTCGTTCAGGTATCGGCGGTACATTCCGAATTAGTGGAGAGTTACGCTCGAATTTTTACCGAAAGTGGGCTTTTCCCGGTCAGTTTTGAAGTTGAAGCGCAAGCTATCAGCCGCGCCGCGGTGCGCGAGGGCGACTTAGGCACGGTTATGGTTGTGGATTTCGGGCACACGAGAACCGGAATTTCGGTTGTTTCCGGAAGGGTAGTTGTTTTTACGAGTACTATTGAAATTGGCGGATGGAAATTATCTAAGGCCTTTGAGGAGGATTTTTCAGCGGATACTGAGGAGGCGGAAAAAATCAAACGCTCGCGCGGCATTGAGCTTGACGAAGCGGACGGGAAAAACCCTAAAAAAGTAATGAGTGTCATCTCGGCGCTTTGCGACGAAATAAATAAACGCTTTTTGTATTGGCATAATCGCAAAGAGCCGATAGATATAATATCCAGCCCGATCGAAAAAATAATTCTTTGTGGGGGCGAGTCTAATACGCGCGGCTTCCCGGAATATCTTGCGCGCAGCATGCGCATTCCCGTGGAGATTGCCGGGGTTTGGGCCAATGCCCCGTTCCCGGAGCATTACATTCCGGAAATTCCATTTAATGATTCCCTGACGTATGCGACCGCTATAGGATTGGCGCTTGCCGACAGCAAACATGGTTAATCTTCTTCCAGAAACGCACAGGAAAATTATTGAAGCGGAATATCGTTCCCGCGCGCTTTTAACGACGCTTTATTTCATTATTATTTTTTTTATAATTGCGGCTGCCTTGCTTTTGCCGGCGTATTTTCTTTCTCGGGAGAAGTTGGCCGTGGTTTCTGTTGATTCTGTTACGGTTACGGCTCTTGCCAAAAGCCAAGCCGAAGAAGTTCGACGTGAGATATCTCTTCTGAATGAAAAACTCGCGATTCTTTCCCTGGAAAAATCGACACTTTCGGTTTCTGAAATAGTGTCTTTGATTATTTCCGCCCGCGGAGCGGGGGTTTACATAAAAAATATGATTTACGAATCCAGGGGGAATACTTCCAAGATTGATGTGTTCGGGACGGCAAAGACGCGCGACGCGCTTATTGCATTCGTTGAACGAGTTAAAAAAGAGAAAAAGTTTTCCGAGGTATATTCTCCGATTTCCAATTTGGTGAAAGAAAAAGATATAGATTTCACCGTTCAGATAGGAATAACTCAATAAATATGAAAGGTCTACAAACTAAAAAAATTACCGTTGTCGCCATAAGTATCATAGCCTTATGTTTGGTATCAGCTTACGGATTTCTTTTTTACACCATAAAGAATTTAAACAACAAAGCCTCTTTGTTGAGGCAAGATTTTTCTTTGGCGGAGGATAAAGAAAGAAAGACGATTTCCGAAAAAATTTTGCTTCGCGGATTGGAAGATGGCCGGCGCGAACTGGAAGGATATTTTATTAACAGCGAGAACCCCGTGGCTCTGATTAAAAGAGTTGAGGCTCTTGGGGGGATATCCGGCGTTTCTCTATCCATTTCTTCGCTTGAGCCTGACAAAGAACGGAAAAATGTTGTTATTGCCGATATGTCTTTGTCCGGTGGATTTTCTCAAATTTTTCACTTTCTGGTTCTTCTTGAAAGCATTCCTTTCGGTGTTACCGTAAAACGTGCCGCTTTCGGGCTCGCGCCGTCTCCCAAGGGGGTTCAGTCGGGATGGGAAGGGATTATAAACGCGGAAATATCTCATTTCATTTATTAAAATTCCTCCCGGGGCGGTTCGGCCTCGGGCCAAAAAAACAATGAAAATTTTTTCCATAAAAAATACGCAGTTATCGATCGGGGGGTCATTTGACCGAGATCCGAAAAAATCGCTTTTCCGGCCAGACAGAACATGGCGTCTTATACTTATGTTTTTTGCGACCGCATGCGTTCTTGCCGCCGCCTTTAGTTTTTATTTATACAAAGAAATAGAAAGCGAAAATATTTTTGGCGCGGCGGACGGCAATAAAGATTCTCTCTCTACGGCAAGCAGGGAAAAGCTTGAGGGCGCGCTAGAGATGCTTCGCACGCAGGATACTCTGGAAAAATCGCTTGAAAAAAAGGCGCCGGCGGTTGCCGACCCGTCGAGGTAAAAACAGCCAACATTTAACAAGTAACAATTAACAATTGGGAATTCAATTTGGAGAATGTGGTTATTTGTTATAAGTTATGAGTTATTGGTTAACAATTGCCCTCGTAGCATAATGGATCGTGCAGCGGACTTCTAAGCCGTTGATCGTGGTTCGATTCCACGCGAGGGCACCAAGTGTATTACTCCTCGTCGTTCAATGGATAGGATATCTCCCTCCGAAGCATGTATTACCATGGGAGGTAACAACATGTTGAAAACAGCAATAAACTACATCTTGTGGAGACTCGGTCTGAGAAAGATCTTGCCCAAAAAAATAGTAAGCAGGGTCGTCGTCACTGGAAGTTCTGAGTCGGTCGTGGAAGTGTTGGAAACTACGCGTCTTAAGATCAGTAAGAGCTGTCCCCAAGCTCCGACTCTCAGGTTTTCGGTGGCAGGGCTTCTGGAAAAATCTGCAAGGAATTTGCCGGAAGGTTATTCCCTCGTCCTTTTTGAGGGTTTCCGTCCTCTATCTCGCCAACAGTTTCTTTGGGACAATCAGTACGAGAAGATCAAGAAAGAAAACCCAGGGTTGCCACAAGGAGAACTCGAAAGGAGAACTCGTATCTTTGTGGCGAAACCAGACGCAAGCTCTGGCGGGCATCAGACCGGCGCGGCTGTCGATGTAACACTCGGCAATCAAAACGGCGAGGAACTCTTTCTTGGCACGAAGATGCACGAGTTCTCTCCCGCTACGGCAACTGATGCCAAAAACATCAGTGACGAAGCAAAGAAACTCCGCGCAATTCTTCTAACGGCTATGCGTTCGGCAGGGTTTGTTAACTACCCCGGCGAATGGTGGCACTTTTCTTACGGTGACAAACTTTGGGCGGCCTACAGCCGTCGCAAGGAATGTCGTTTTGGACCAGTGTAATGGCTATTCGAACGGGGCTCTCACGAGCCCCGTTCTTTGTTTTTGTGTCTCATTTACAAAACCTATGCCTAGACCGAGAGGGTTTAATCTTATATATTGGGAAACATCAAAGAACCCTTGTGGCGTCTCGTATCTATGGTTCCGAGGCTGAGCGAGGGAATTCAGGTTCTCCTCGTCGTTCAATGGATAGGACATGAGATTCCGAATCTCAAAATCTAGGTTCGATTCCTAGCGGGGGGATTAAGAAGTTTATGACAAGAAAAAATTTATTGAAACGTTTGAGGCAAATAAAAATTATTAATAAGGGGCCGGTAAAACTTCGCTCCGGCGTCGCCTCTTCCTTTTATTGCGATATAAAAAAAGCATACGGATACCCTAATGTTTTAAACGCTCTGGCGGACGAAATAAAGAAAAAAATTCCCGCCGGTACCACCTGCGTCGCGGCAAGCGGATACGGCGGGATACCCCTTGCTTCAGTTGTTTCCTCCAAATTAAAAAAGAAACTTGTTTTGGTGCGCGAGGCGCCAAAAAAACATGGTATGGGCGGATATATTGATGGATATATTCCCACTAAAAAAGATAGAGTAGTTATAGTTGACGACGTTATTACAAGCGGCAGCAGTATTAGGAATACCATACGCGCGCTCAAAAAGATAAATGTTAAAGCTTCTTACGCGGTTGTTGTCGTCGAAAGAAAAAAAATAAGGCTGCCTATACCATACCGTTCTATTTTTAATTTGGAAGAACTTTAGGCGTCATATCCCCCTCTTTTAAGAACAAAATCGGTGGGCGGTAGAGGACTTGGTCACGCATAATTTTCTGCTGAAAATTTGCGCGACCCCGCCTCCCAGCCCAAGGCTGGTCCGGCTTTCAAGTCTTCTGCCGCTTATCCATTTATCACAACAAAAAACCGACTGGTGCCAGTCTTTGTCGTGATGTGGGCGGTAGAGGACTTGAACCTCTGACCTTCGCTGTGTAAAAGCGTTGCTCTACCAACTGAGCTAACCGCCCGATTCTTATAAACTTTTCAAACTAAACATATCTCGTGCCTGGTCCGTTTATACCTACCAAAACAGCTAACCGTCCTTGGTGCGTACCAGAAAAGACTAACGCATCGGGCGTTCTACCGCAAGCGTGGAAGCGTTGTTTTTTGCCAATAAGACTATATAATTGTTCCTTAATACATGAAAAAGCGGATTGAGTGTGAAATTTACGGTCGGGTCCAACTTGTTATGTTTCGCGATTTTGCGCAAAGAAAAGCAAAGAAGCGCGGATTAACCGGTACGGTTGAAAACATGAAAAACGGCAATGTTTACGTAATCGCGGAAGGGGAGGAAAAAGAACTTAATGATTTTTTGGAAGATTTACACAAGGGGCCACTTTTTTCGAAAGTAACAAACGTTGAAGTTAAAATGTTGGATGCTAAAGGGGGATTCAATGATTTCTCCATTATTTTTTATGGCAACCGCTAAAAAAACAAATCGCCCGCAAATCGGCGAAAATATACCGAAATCAATCGGAATAATTATGGACGGCAACCGCCGTTTTGCCCGTGCCCGGGGACTCCCGATATTTAAGGGCCACGAAGCCGGATATGAAAAGTTGAAGGAATTTGTGCGCTTTGCGCGGGAAGCCGGCGTGAGAACCGTCATTGCTTACGCTTTTTCAACCGAAAACTGGAACCGCGCCAAAGAGGAGGTCGGATATTTAATAATGCTTCTTGAGCGCGCGGTTATAAAACAAGCGGACGAATTTCTCAAAGAAAAAGTATGTGTAAGATTTATCGGACAAATTGAGTGTTTCCCGAAACGAATCCGGGATGCGATAAAAAAGATTGAACGCGAAACTTCGCAATATAAAGATTTTACTTTGGTGCTCCTTCTTTCCTACGGCGGACGCGCGGAAATTATAGAAGGCATAAAAAAACTGGTGAAAGAAAAAGGTGCCAAGGGTGCGCTTGAAATCAATGAGAGCGAATTTGGCAAATATCTTATGACTGCGGGTATTCCTGACCCGGAACTCGTAATCCGCACATCCGGAGAAATCCGCACGTCCAACTTTCTTCCGTGGCAGTCCGTTTACAGCGAATGGTTTTTCACTAAAACCCTCTGGCCGGCGTTTTCAAGGCGCGAATTTTTGAAAATTCTTAAAGAATTTGCATCAAGGGAGCGACGGAAAGGAAAATAATAACTTGTGCGATATATCGTACAGAAACAATAATGAAATCTATCCCCGCTATCTATGAAGACGAACATGTTTTGGTTCTCAACAAACCTGCGGGGATTCTGGTGCATAGTGACGGGAGAAGCGCGGGAGGGGAGACTCTGTCCGATAAAATTTTAAAGGAATATCCGGAACTGAAAGAAGTGGGAGAACAGATGACCATTAATGGTAAAACTATTTATCGTCCCGGCATCGTCCACCGCCTTGATAAAGACACCAGCGGCGTCATCGTCGTGGCTAAAGACCAGGAAACTTTTCTTTTTCTGAAAAAACAATTTCAAGGGAGAGAAATTGAAAAAGTTTATCGCGCCATAGTTTACGGGAGGGTTAAGGAAGACAAGGGAGTGATAGACAAGCCGATTGGCCGTTCGCCGGCTGATTTCAGGCAATGGTCGGCGCACGCCACGGCGCGCGGGAAAATCCGCGAGGCCGTTACAGAATACAAAGTGCTTGAGCGCTTTAATTACGGTCAGGATTATTTTACATACCTTGAGCTTTATCCAAAAACCGGCCGGACTCACCAAATTCGTGTTCATCTTAAATTCATAAATCACCCGGTTTTGTGCGACCCGCTTTATGCCGGCAAGCGCGGCGATGCCTTGGGGATGAACCGCCTGGCTCTTCACGCGTTTAAGATTTCTTTTTCTTTGCCCGGTGGCCCGTCTGCCACAAATGGTACGGCGCGGGCAGGCAAAAAAATATCTTGCGAAGCCGAAATCCCCGAGGATATGGCGGGAGCTCTGCGGCGCGCCGAGGCCGCCGCTGGGAATAAGTAATCCAAGGGATGCCCTTGGGTAAACGCAACCTTGCCGCAATATTATGCCTGTGCTAGAGTTTCCTTTGTTATGGCAGTCAAAACATCACCATTTTCTCCGGCAGAGTCGGAGCGCGCCAATATCCCATTTGAAAGCGGGGATACCGTGCGTGTCTGGTCAAAAATTTTGGAAAAGGGCAAAACCCGCCTTCAGGCGTTTGAAGGACTTGTCCTTTCGCGCAAGCACGGCAAAGAAGCTGGCGCGACATTCATCGTTCGCCGCGTCGCGAGCGGGGTGGGGGTTGAACGCATTTTCCCGCTCTATTCTCCGGCGATTGATAAAATTGAGGTTGTAAAGAAATCAAAAACCCGCAAGTCAAAACTCTACTATGTCCGCGACAAGGCGGCTAAAGAAATACGCCGTAAGATGAAGCAGACCCGCGTCGTGGTGCATAAAGACGGTATCTCTGTGGTGAAAGAAGAAGCTCCGGTAGCTGAAGTTGCTGAAAACACATAGGCGAAATAGAAAATAAATTCCATCCGCAAAGATGGTTTTTATTATATTTCAATTGGTATACGCTACTTCCTTGAGCCATGTTATAATTATCGCATGGGGAAGGGAGGATCAAAACCAAAAGGAAAAGTAAAAATAAAATGGTCGCCGAACTTTGCTTATGCAATTGGACTTTTGGTGACAGACGGGAACCTTTCCCCGACAGGGCGACATATAAATCTCACATCTAAAGACAAGGAGCAAATTAAAAATTTTATGTTTTGTTTAGGTATTAAAAATAAAATTGGCAGGAAGTCGCGTGGTAGGTCTTTGGAAAAGAAATATTACGTTGTCCAATTCGGGGACGTTTTGTTTTGTAGATATTTACTAAAAATAGGAATCACTCAAAATAAATCAAAAACACTTGGAGAAATTAAAATTCCAGATAAATATTTTTTTGATTTTTTGAGGGGGCATTTTGATGGGGATGGAACATTTTATAGCTACTGGGACCCACGTTGGAAATCAAGTTTTATGTTTTATACAGAGTTTATCTCTGCTAGTAAAAAACATATTGATTGGTTAAGAGGGGAGATAAAAAAAAGAATAAAAATAAATGGGCATATAACCACAGGGGGGAAGAGTAGGTCGGCATATCAACTAAAGTATGCCAAAAAAGAATCATTGAAATTATTACCGAAGATGTATTACAATAGCCAAGTCATATGCTTATCGCGCAAAAGGAACAAAATTCAAAAGGCGATAGCTGTTGATAAATAGGTAAATAAACGCCCGGGTGTTGTAACTAGTAGCCAAGCATGCTTGAGGTGCATGTGCCGTAAGGCGTGCAGGTGCAAGTCCTGTCCCGGGCACCAAAATAAAGTGCTGCCCATCGTGGTAGCATTTTATTATGGTCGAGAGAATTTGAAAGGCGGACCCGCCCTGGGCGGGGAGCCGGGGTCGCGCAAATTTTCAGCAGAAAATTATGAGTGACCAAATCCTCTCCCGTGCACAAAAACAAAAAGAAAAACCATCGCCAACGCGATGGTTTTGGAAGAACATAGTTTTTTATTTTTCTTCCTTGCGAAGCTTGGTCATTTGTTCGGCCATGCCTTCTGGGTCTGCTTCAATCAGTTTCAGGAGCAGAATTGCAGTTAACGTCGGCTTTCTTTTTCCCCTGTGCCCCTGTTCCCAGTTTTGCAGGGTTGCTAGGGGAATCATGTAGGTTTCCGAAAACTGTTCTTGTGTTAGCCCGGTTTTTCTTCGGACCCCATGAACATTGACACTGATGGGGATTTTTTTAACAACACCTCTCTTTTCTACTCTTACGGTTTCCAAAACCTGGTCCAGCCCTTTTTGGGATTTTGGTCTCATATTTCCCCTGCCTATAAAATGAAGTTCAGCCTATGTTTTTATACAATTTATTTAATATTATGTCAACAAATTGCTGGATTGCTTTAATCAATAAATGGATAAAGCTTCCGAATTGAAAAAATTGGAAGAAGAAATTGCGGCGGATAGATGTCGCTAAAAAATTGAAACGCACACAATCACCGTCGTCGAAGGGAACGCGTTCTAAATAGGTACTAGGTTGGTAAAATAAAGGCGCCAAAACAAAAGGGGCCGAATTGGCCCCGAAGGATGAGAATCATATGACGATTCCGCCTCGCTGAATTGATGCTACGATATAGAGAATTACTCCGGCTAACACAAAAGCTACGAGGACGGCAGCAAGCACGACGCCGACTTTCTCTTTTTTCTCGAGGAGAAAAAAGTAGAGCAAAAGCCGCGACAATTTTTCATTCAGGGAGTTCTTGTTGATGGTCCGCATTTTGGAGCCTCCGTTTCCGCCTACTGGCTTGAAGATTAGTATGAGATAGGGAGTTTGTAAAGTATGTCTTTGTGTTCAATAATAAATCTATAAATGGACAAAAGAGCCGAACTCAAAAAATTGGAAGAAGAAATTGCGGCGGATTTTCATTTGCCGCTTGAATCAAATTTGGTATTCGGCGAGGGGAATCCCGATTGCGACGTTATTTTTATCGGCGAGGCGCCCGGGCTTCATGAAGATATACAAAAGCGTCCGTTTGTCGGTAGGTCCGGGCAATTGCTCAGGAAGAATATTCGCGAGCTCGGATGGAAAGAGGAAGATGTTTACATAACGAACATAGTAAAGCGCCGCCCGCCGGAGAACCGCGACCCGTTGCCCGGAGAGATTAACGCATACAAGCCATATCTCACGCGCCAGATTGAAATAATAAATCCAAAAGTAATTGTCACGCTTGGCCGCTTTTCAATGAATTATTTTCTGCCGACCGCGAAAATAACCCGCGACCAGGGGAAACTTTTCCGCGCCGGTAAATGGTACGTTGCACCAATACTTCATCCGTCCGCGGCGCTCCGCGGGAACGAAATGATGAAAATGTTCCAGGAGAGTTTTAAGAAAATTCCCGCGATGATTAAAAAAGTGGAGACTTTCAATGAGGAGATTGAGGATACGTCTCCGCCGCCAAAAGAATCTTCACAGAAAAATTTGTTTTAAAAACCCCCGCCCTTTGCAAGGCGGGGGAGGAACCAGTTTTCAGTGTTCGTGATGATGCCCTTTAAGGATGGTCCCAAGGAGGAATCCGCTGAGGACGAACATGAAGAGCGACAACTTGTGCGACATCCAGGCGTCTATTCCTTGTATGCCGAAAGCGAGCGCGCCGGACGCGGACAACACAACAATCGCCGAAAACAGGAAGTCGAAGATGGTGTGCCATGAAAATACCACATGGGTGGAATTTTTCTCTGGGTCGGACCAATGAAGAACCGCGTAGACTACCGCGCTCCCAAAGATCCCGACCACCCCTCCGGCAAGAACCCATCCGCTCGCTATGTTTACGGGGTTAGCCATCCTCTCCACCGATTCGCCGAGGATATGATACGCCCCAGAAAACAGAAGGAGCACCCCGCCTATGGCGAACGCGCGCCTGATGAGATTTTCTTTTTCGCGCGTTACCATCGTTGCCAGTATGGCGACCGAAAGGGAACCAATCGCGGCGATGTTATCTGAGAGTAAATGGATTGTGTCCGAGAGAAGCGTCAGGCTCCCGCCCGAAAGTGCTATCAATGCCACTTGGGCGATAACGGTTGAGGTGTTTACTGCGACCGCTCCGCTGTAGCGCCTTATTTCCGTGGCGGAAAGCCACGAGAGAGCATAGAAAAATGCCGTCATGGATTTCCCCAGTTGACGAAGTTTGAAAAAGAACCCGATGCAATCGTACAACAAAAACTTTGTTTGTCAAACGAAAAAAATTGGGCTAGAATGGAAAAACTTACAACTCTGCTTGTTATTAGTTATTCGTTGTAAGTTATAGTTTTTAATATGGTGCCTATGGTGTAACGGTTAACACTGAGGTTTGTGGAACCTTCGATTCGGGTTCGATTCCCGATAGGCACCCAAAAATTTCCGATTCGTCTTCGCGTGATACGATAATCTGCTAAAATATAAAAATGTCCATCTTTCTGATGCTCATTGCGGTAGTCCTGCTTTTTCTTTTTTCCATCGGGAAATTCAGCCGTCAGGTTCAAATAGTTTCGGGGGACAAACTCAAATCCATCCTTGCCGATGTAACCGCTACGCCGCTTAAGGGCACGGTGATAGGAGCGATTCTCACGAGCATTATTCAGTCAAGCACCGCAACTACGGTAATGCTTGTCGGCCTCGTTAACGCCGGGCTCGTTTCTTTTTACAATAGTTTGGGCATCGTATTCGGCGCCAATATAGGGACAACCATCACTTCTCAGCTTTTGGCTTTCAATTTTGAGGCGCTGGCGCCGCTTTTTGTGGTTGCCGGATTTATTATAGACAAGATAGAAAACAGGTGGAAACGCTACGGAAAATCCCTTTTTTATTTCGGCCTGGTATTTTTATGTTTCGCGCTCATTGAGATAATCGCCGCGCCATTTCAGTCCAATCAAACCATTCTCAACATTTTGGAACAGATAGACGGCCTTACTTATGCCATTTTGGCTGGTGCCGTGCTTTCCACTGTATTTCAGTCAAGCACGGTGACTACGGGAATAGTTATCACCCTCGCTGTTCAGGGACTCTTGTCTCTTGAACAGTCCTTCGGTATAGTTTTGGGCGCCAACATCGGGACCACTTCCACGGCTCTTATCGCTTCTCTTGTCATGGACCGTGCCGCTAAACAGACTGCAGTAGCTCACTTTCTGTTTAACGTGATAGGCGTTGTCATAATCATTCCGCTCTTCGTTCCTTTCCTTGGGTTTGTAGGGAATCTCAGTGACGGCATCGCTTCACGCATAGCGAATGCCCACCTTATATTCAACCTTGCGTCTGCGGCTATCTTTCTGGTGTTTATTAAATCATTTTCGTCGCTTGTCAGGCTCATCGTAAAATAAACCAATATGGCAATCTTTTTTATTTTCCTCACTTTCGCCTCCACTTTTTTTGGCGGGTTTTTGAGTTTTCGGTATAAAGACCGGCTTCATTTAATTTTGGGCTTTACCGCCGGCGTTCTTCTCGGTGTCGTCGCCTTTGACCTTCTGCCGGAAATTATAGACTCGGTTAATTCTTTGGGTATAGAGCCGATTTATCCGATGATGGCTCTCGTTGTCGGTTTTTTTCTTTTCCATTCCATTGAAAAATGGCTTCTCATTCATCACGCCCACGAGGAAGCGTACGGTCCGCATACGCACCCGACGGTAGGGATGATGTCGGCGTTCGCCATCATCGGGCACTCGTTCTTGGACGGCATGGGGATAGGATTGGGTTTTCAAATTTCTCCGGAAGTCGGTATCCCGGTTGCGATTGCCGTAATATCGCACGCTTTTTCCGACGGTTTAAATACGGTAAATCTTATGCTTCTTCACAAGAATCCGGACAAAAAAGCACTCAAGTTTCTTTTTATGAACGCTGTCGCTCCGGTTTTAGGAGGTCTTTCAACAATTTTTTTCACGTTCTCGGAGCAGTTTTTAACGCTTTATCTCGGTTTTTTTGCCGGGTTTTTCCTCTATATCGGTGCGTCGGAGGTTCTGCCGGAAGCGCACAGCAGGGATTCGTCGTTTAAGACTGTTCTCGCCACCCTCTTCGGCGTCCTCCTTATTTTCTTCGCAACGCGCTTGGGCTAGTGTTATAATAATCAGTGATTATAAGAATAATTTAATTTTAAATTATGTTAGAAACAGTAATGAATAAATGCCATTCGTGGTGCGGGCACCGTTACTCTGGCATCGCGGCGCGGGTTTTTCTTTCAGCCCTTTTCATAATCGTTGGCTTTAACAAGCTGATGAATTTTTCCGCCACGGCGCAATTCGTCGGTTCTGCGGGGATTCCGATGCCGGAAGTAATGACTGTTCTCGCCATTGTCTTTGAGTTAGGCGGCGGCTTGATGTTGCTTTTCGGTTTCAGGAAGCGACTTGCCATAGCGATGCTCGTTGTATTCACGGCTGTTGCCACCGCGCTCTTCCATCTTCGTGGCCTTGCAACCGACCAGACGCAGATGGTGATGTTTCTGAAAAACCTCGCCATAATCGGCGGCCTTCTTGCTCTATACAAAGGATGCGGTTGCGGCCACGGCGGATGCTCATCCTGCTCCGGCAAGACTTGCGAGAATTGCGGCCCGAAGGAGTAATTTTAAAACAAAAAACTCCCGCTCTTGGCGGGAGTTTTTTGTTTTTCCGAAGGATGGTAGAATTTCTTTACGATTAATTAATTTATAAAAATATGAACAACGAAACACTTTTGGAGAACAAGCGCGTCATACAGGCTGTGTTTTCGCTCCTTATTATGGCGTCTCTTTTTCTTGCCGCGAAATTTATAAGTGAGCTTAAATCATATTCGTATATCGGCGGTATGGGGCAGTCCAATGTAATCAGTGTTTCCGGAGAAGGAGAAGTTTTCGCCGTTCCGGATATCGCAACAATTTCATTTTCAATCCGCCACGAAGGTAAAACTGTCGCCGATACACAGAAGGAAGTAAATAAGCGCGTAGACACGGCGCTTAAATTTCTGAAGGATAGCGGTGTCGCCGAGAAAGACATTAAAACTATTTCTTACAATGCCCTTCCTCAATACCAATATTACGATGTATCGTGCACCGCTATCGGCTGTCCGAAACCGGGTAAGCGCGTACTTTCCGGATATGAAGTTGCGCAAACAGTTTCCGTAAAAATTCGCGACACGGAGAAGGCGGGAGCAATCGTTGACGGTTTGGGGAAAGCCGGCACTACCGACATTTCCGGACCCGAATTTTCAATTGACGATGACCAGGCTCTCCGCGCGGAAGCACGCAAGAAGGCGATTGATGACGCCCGCGCCAAAGCGGAAGTTCTTGCCGACGACCTCGGCGTGCGCCTAGTCAGAATAGTTTCTTTCTCCGAGGGAGGAGGATATCCGATATATTACAGCAAGGCTATGGGAATGGGGGGCGACGCGGAGAGCGTTCCGGCACAGCTTCCGAAGGGGGAGAATAAGATAACTTCAAGTGTTACGATTTCTTATGAGATAAGGTAACCAACGACCCACAACCTACAACCAACAACTAAATACAAAAAACCGCCTCGTGAGGTAGACGAAGCCGCCGTCTCACGGGGCGGTTTTTGTATGACACATTGCTTGACATTTAGTCAAGTTTATGATATCAATTTAGGCAGATTTAAGTAGCACTTTGAAGTCGTTTCAGGCCGCAGTTTCCGCAACTAAACCGTTTTTGAGGAGTGATACCATGAAAAGGACGATGAAAGCCAAGAAAGACGAAGCGAAGAAAAAAAACGAGGCGGGGAAGAAAGCTGCGGCCCAGAAACCGAAACCGGAGAAAACCCGGAAAGCAAAAGGACCGAAGCCCAACTACACCCCGAAGGGGGAAATCGTCGCGAAAGCGAAGACCTCCCCGTATGTCGAGGAGGACGTGAGACGGCTCCTGAATGGTCTCGTCGACCGCGCGAAGTACCGCATCGGCAACGCCGAATTCGAAAAGGAGGAGGTCCCGCGTTTCAAGGGAGCGCCGCAAGGAGATACCATTTGCGCCGTGAGATTCCTCGGCGCGGTGGAGGGGCACGAACTCATTCTTTCGGGCGTTCAGCCCGGCATGAGCATGCCCACCAAGAAGCTGACGAGTTTCGTCTTCTCGACGAATTCGAAAGTTGTGGAGGTACAGCGAGTGCAACACGCGCTCTGGAAGTATCTCCAGCATTTCGCGGGAAATGGGAAAGGCCAAGTGCCGAAGAGCGCCGAAGCCAAGCCGAAAGCCGACATCCCCGCAATGGTGATGGCGGCAGTCAAGCGGCAGGAGGAAGCTCCCGCCGTGGAAACCGCGCCCGCCGTGCCTGCCAAGCCGGGAGATCAAGGAGATCAAAAAACCGGCGGAAAGGCCCGAGATTTGCGGGGTGAGTAACAAGGCCGACGGGCTCGTGCTTGGCAAGCCGGGGAGGTACTCTTTCGACAGCGCGAAAGGACCGCGCGCTTTTTTCGAAATAGCCTCAATCACGTTAAAGGGGAGGGAGAAAAAAGTGGTGGCGGTTCGCATCACGCGCGTTGAGAGGGGACATTCCCTTTACACCTCGTGCGTGCGTCTCCTCGGGACGTATCTTTTCCACTACGCGCTTCGGGCAGCCAAGCCGAATTTCAAGGGACCAAGGGCTCCGGCTCTCTCGGCTATGTGGGATTACTTGCGCGAGGTTGTGATGTGCGCAACCGCCGTTACTGCCGTTACGGTGGAAATGGAAAAGACCCACCACAGCGATGTTCACTCGGTGCCGCCGGCGGTTCCCGGAAGACTGGATGCTCCGCAATACGGCAAGTCGGCTAACGCCCATCCCGAGCATCCGACCCCGCAATAAGTCGCACCCTGCGGCTCCCGCGCGACGAACCCAAGGTTCGCCGCGCGGTTTTTCTTTTTCTTGACCCCGCAGTAGTCCGCCTTGGGCGGACTACTGCGGGGTTGACTTAAAAATATAGGAGTATATGATATCCGCATTAAAGCCCTGCGGGGCGTTTTTTTAAACAAAAATTATTATGTCACTCATTGATTATCTTCGCGAAACAAAAGGAGAATTAAAACACGTTTCTTGGCCTTCCAGGCGCCAAACCTTAACTTTTACCGTAATCGTTATTTTAATTTCAATCGCTACCGCGTATTTTTTGGGCATTTTTGATTATGTTTTTAAAATCGCCCTTGAAAAAGCGATTCTCAAGTAAGTTTAAAATCAATCACTTGTCCTGCCTGCCTGTCGGCAGACAGGTTAGAAATTTACTATTGTTTCAAACAGGAGCCAAAATGAACAAGAGATAAACATGATGAAAAATACAAGATTTATAAAATTTAATTTCTAATAGGATGTCAAAACAGGAAAATCACGGAGCGCGGAATTGGTATGCCATTCATACATATGCCGGATATGAAAATGCGGTCCAGCGTAATTTGAAACAGCGCATAGAATCTCTCGGCATGGATGGAAAAATTTTTAATGTCATCGTGCCGCTTGAGAAAAAAATAAAAATAAAGGGCGGCAAGCGTGTGGAAATTGAAGAAAAAATATATCCGGGCTATGTTCTCGTGGACATGGTTGTTGACGATGATTCCTGGTACGTGGTGCGCAATACTCCGCGCGTGACCGGATTCGTCGGCGCAGGAGTCAATCCCGTTCCGCTTGATAAAAATGAAGTTGATTTTCTTTTCAGCCGCATGAAAGCAGATACCGCCAAGCACGCGATTGACCTTTCTGTCGGAGAGACTATCGTCGTAACAGATGGACCGTTCAAGGACTTGGAAGGCAAGGTTGACCAAGTTGATGACGAACGCGGCAAAGTAAGGGTGCTCGTTTCAATGTTCGGCCGCGAAACGCCCGTTGAACTTGATTTCTTGCAAGTGAAGAAGATTTAATCTAGACTGACCACCATGGCGAAAAAGATAACTAAAAAAATAAAGCTTCAAATTCCGGCGGGGAAAGCCACCCCTGCTCCGCCCTTGGGCCCCGCGCTCGGACAGGCCGGAGTAAACATCGGCGACTTTGTAACCAAATTCAACGCCGCCACCAAAGATATGATTGGCGACACCGTTTCGGTAAAAGTTAATGTTTACGAAGACCGCACTTTTGATTTCGTGGTTAAAACTCCTCCCGCTTCCGGCTTAATCATAAAAGCGGCGGGCGTTGAAAAGGGTTCCGGCAAACAGCTTGTTACCAAGGCCGGGAAAATCTCAAAAGCCCAGGTGCGCGAAATCGCCGAAAAGAAAATGAAAGACTTGAATGCCAACGACATAGAGAGGGCGATGAAAATAATAGAAGGTACCGCCCGCTCGGCCGGAATTGACGTGAAGTAAGGTAAAATAAAGCAATAATGAAGCCCCGCTCCGCCAATCGGCGGAGCGGGGCTTTACATTTTTCTACAAAAGAGTAAAAGTAAGTTTATGAAATTGCCCGATGTTAAATCTATAGTTACCTCTAGAGAAAGAAATCATGAGAGTCGTTACATTCCGAATCATGAACTTCTAAAGAAGACAGTTGAACACTTGCGTGAAGGAGGATACAAAATAGTTCTCACGCAAGGAGTTTACGATCTTTTGCATCGAGGTCATGTTCGCTATCTTGAAGGGGCAAAGGCATCAGGAGACATACTTATTGTCGGAGTTGATTCAGACGAGCTTACTCGACAAAGAAAGTCTTCAATAACTGGTGTGCCTAGACCATTTGATCCGCTTGAAGACAGGGTAGAAATGCTTCTTCATACCCGCCACGTGGACATTGTAACAGTACGCGACGTAGGGCCAAAGATTGAAGCATTGGTGGAACTTGTTCAGCCTGACATTTTAATTCTTTCAGAAACTACAAAAGATATTGGGCCAGAACACATTAAATATCTGAAAGAACATTGCGGAGAAATAAAAAGACTGGCCGCTCAAGCTGATACCTCTACAACAGCCCGCATTAGACGATTTATGATGGGCGGTGCGTCTACTATGGCAGAAGAAATTATGGAAGTAATTGCCCGGCATACCGGACTCGGTAGTTCCGAATAAATTAAATTTAAAATATAAAAAATGAAGATTGTCGTTGCCTATATTCCCGTGTTCCACGAGGGGTATCGTAGTTTCATTGATAAAAGTGGAGCAGAAGAACTCCATCTTCTTCATCCGAGCGTGTCTCATAAAATTGTAGGTATCGCGCGGGATATGCGAGCCGTTGATCCGAACCTTCTTGCGTCAATGCTTAACAAAGAGAAGGGATTGGTGGCAACCTCGCTCAAGCGGGTTTCAGTAGTTAAGGCTGTTGACTTGCGAAAGCTTGCCAAACGCAAGGATACGCAATTTATATTTCCCGACGAAGACATTTCGCACCATATAGTCAAGAAATTTTTTGGCAAGCGGCACGTAATATTTTATAATTTTTTTCTTCGCTGGGACGGCATGAGTGCACTTTCTAAACTTCCGCCTGATGAGGATGTTGCCTCGGCATCTTCAATGGTTGCTAGAAAGTTTTTGCGCCAAGCAGTAGAACTTGGCAAGAAAAGCTCGGATTTTTGGCGCCCAATAGGAGCAATCGCGATTATGCGTGACGGAAAGCGTTTAGCCGCATTTAATGAAAGCATCCCGCCGCAACAACAATACGCAGACGGCGACCCGCGAAGCAATTTCAACGCAGGTGAAATGATAGAGTGTTCTTTATTTATGCATGCGGAGAGGGCATTGCTCACAGCGGCAGCGTCGCGGAAAAATCTCTCGCTTCGCGGGGCGGATATCTACCAGACTGTGTTTCCATGTGTTTCTTGTGCGCACATGCTTGCGGCAGCTGGGGTGCGGAGCGTGTATTTTAAAGACGGGTATGCCAATTTAAACGGCCGAGAAGTCTTACGGAACCATGGGGTGAAAGTTATCCGCGTTTTATTTTAAAAAATATAAAAAGGAAGGGCGACCAGAAAATGGTCGCCCCTTTGGACGGTTAGCAAATCTAGCGCATCTTTTTGTAGCCACAGTACACGAGAAGCGGTTCGGTATTTTCTTTTCTCGACACACCGACAATCAACTGCGCGTGGAGGTGAGTGACGCTTCCGCCGGTGGAATTCGTGTCGCCAAAGCGATGCAGTAATGCTCCGTGGTTTATCCCGTGCTTGGCATGCAATTCGGCGAGCACCTCTTGAAGATCTGCCCATGCATCTTTTTGGAGAGACCACGGATTTGTTACATGGTCTTTTGCGACTAGCAGAAGGTGATAGACGGATCCTTCAATGGGCTGGACATTTTTCGTCACCACCCAGCACTCTGTTTCAATGATTTTCGGGTGAGGGTGATATTTCGGGGGATTGCCACGGCAAAAATCTACACAAAAAGGACAAACACCATCTCTTGCGATATCTTCGAGCATTTGCCGATACCTTTCGGTGTGCGCGTGTACTACGTTTACTTCTGACATAAAGAACGCTCCTGTAAAGTTTTATCTAAGAAAAATCTACCACACAAAAATAATTTTGTCAAAAAGAAAACCGCCCGTGGGCGGCTGCCGATTATACCGGCGTAGGGATGACCATCTTTGGGCCATGGTCGTAGTCGGACAGGAACAGGTGCTCTCTGCGGAAGGCGAAATAGTCCGTGATGTACTCATCGATCGTGACCGTCGGGAATGGTTTGGTTGGGTTGGCGAAGAGTTCATCAACCGACTTGTACTGGCTTGCGTAGATATGAGCGTCTTCGATGTAATGCACAAGCTCCATCATGGTGTAGCCGAGCAGGTGCGCGAACACCATTCCCATCCAGGCGTATTGTGTCACGTTTCCGGTCCACCCTACCAATAGGTCGGCGGAACGCTGCCTATGAATGACCCTCACCGTTTTCTTTTTCGGGTCGAGTACGACGGTAAAGTCGCCGTGGCATGGCGCCACGACGGTGCGGCGCTTTTTCGGGTCTGCGTTAAGCAGGAGGTGGGCCAAACGCCAGGTGGTTATTCGTATAGTTCTCGTGTTCGGAAACGCCCTGGCGAGCTCAAGCGCCGCCTCGATCTGGCTGAACTCGCCGCCTTCGCATTTCGGTTTGCCGAACTGCATGCCGTACGAGCCGTCGCCGAGGTCTCCCGGTTCAAGCCCGAAAATCGCGCATTTTTCGGCTGTTACCCATCGCGCCCAGAATACTTCGGGACACCCGTATTTTTTGAGACCTTCAAGCGTCCGTTCTCCGTGGGTGAATCCGATGATTTCACCGTTCGACCCCCCGAGAGCGAGCGTCAGGTCGCGTTCGGTCATGAGGGGAAACCCGTTCTCCATTGGGTAGCGAAGCTGAACGCCGATGAGCCGTCGCGCCTCCTCTCCTTGCGGTGGGGTTGAAATTTCCCCGTAATCCATGACGTTACGGATGATATTGCGAAATTGATGGTCCGGCGTGCGGTCCTTGTACGGCCTGTAGTTTACAACAGGAGGTTTCTCTTCCGTCATAATTCCCTCTTCAAAAAATGTTTGGAAAGTGCGTCTGTCACAACGCTACATTTCGCTCCATTCATTGTCAATCGCGTGTTAGAATCCCCTTATGGTTAAAGGACTGATAGAAAAGGCGCTTCATGGGGCGGCGGGGCAATATGCCGGTGTTCCTGAATACTCCGTCCAATTTTCCGACAACCCAAGAAATGGTCATATTACGACCAATTGCGCGCTTGTACTCGCTCAGGCGGAAAAGGCGAATCCGCGCGAACTCGCGGAGAAAATAAAGAGCGACATTGAAAAAGAGCTTGCTGAAATCGTTGAAAAAATAGAAATCGCCGGCCCCGGATTCATAAATTTTTTTCTTAAAGACAGCGCCATAATCGCGGAGATTAAAGAAGTTTCCGAAAACATAAAAAACGGTTTTGAGTTTCTAAAAGGAAGAAAAATAAACGTGGAATTTATTTCCGCGAACCCGACCGGGAAGCTTCATATCGGCCACGGACGCGGGGCTTTTTACGGCGACACGCTTGCGAACGTTTTGTCTTTTTCCGGCGCCGAGGTTGCGCGCGAATACTATATAAACGATTCGCGCGAGAGCAATCAGATAAAAGAGTTGGGCAAAACCGCATTAGGAAAAGGTGAACAGTATAAAACCGCAGAGATAGATAATATTATTGCTCTCATCCCCGGTGATATTACCGAAGAAAGTGAAGCTGGTTTTAAACTTGCCGAGTTGGTACAAACTCACAACAAGCTTTTTATAGAAGAAAAACTTAAGATAAATTTTGACGAATGGTATTCGGAAGACGAAAAAATTCGCGCCACAAAGTTAAACGAACGCACGCTTCTGGCTCTTAAAATGAAAGAGCTCACTTACGAAAAAGACGGCGCGGTCTGGCTTAAGACTTCCGAATACGGCGATGATGAAGACAGAGTTCTTGTCCGTTCCGACGGAACTTCAAGCTACTTTCTCTCCGACATTTCTTATCACGGTGACAAATTCTCGCGTGGTTACGATACGGCTGTAGATGTCTGGGGAGCCGACCATCACGGGCACGTGAAGCGACTTCTCGCCGCTAAGAAAATGCTTTCCTGGCCGGGAGAGCTCCGCGTTTTTATCACCCAACTTGTTTCCATAAAAGAAGGCGACTCAAGTTCAAAAATGTCCAAGCGTGCCGGGAACGTAGTTTTGCTGGAAGACTTGGTGAATGAATTCGGTCTTGATGTCGTGCGCTGGTTTTACAACGAAAAATCTCTTTCCACGCACATGGAATTTGACGCCGCGCGCGCGAAGGAGAAGACGGAAAAAAATCCCGTATTTTACGTACAGTATGCGCACGCCAGAATCTGCTCAATACTGGATAAAGCGAAAGGTTTGCCGGAGGACATAACCGAACTCACCGATGTCATCAAAGCGCCTGCGGCGCGTGCGCTTGCGCTCAAAATCGCCGCTTTGGGAGAAGTTGTTTTTGAAGCGGCGCGTGATTTTCAGGTTCAGCGCCTGACTTCTTACGCTTATGAACTCGCTTCGGCTTTTTCCGGTTTCTATCGCGATGTGAGAATTATAGAAGGTGAGTCGTACGCCAAAGGAGCGTACGAACTTTTGCTTTCCGCCAAGGAAGCGCTTTCGCGGACACTCGGGCTTCTGGGAATTTCGGCGCCCGAAAAAATGTAGAGATATTTAGTGTGCGGGTGTGATACTATTTTCAACAAATGCAAAGGGAGGACGACATACTTAAATTCTGGAACGAAAATCAAATTTTCAAAAAAACCCTGGAATCGCGCGACGGGAAGCCTTTTGTTTTCTACGACGGTCCGCCGTTTGCCACGGGGCTCCCTCATTACGGCCATATTCTTGCCGGAACCATCAAGGACGTGATACCGCGTTTTGAAACCATGCGCGGGAGATTCGTGCGCCGCGAATGGGGCTGGGACTGCCACGGCCTTCCCCTTGAAAATA
>JBBTQM010000023.1:0-46698 GCA_038065675.1 Patescibacteria group bacterium
CGCCAATGCCGGTCACTCCGGGAATATTATCTGAAGCGTCTCCTGTTAACGCTTTAAAATCATTCAACTGGGCGGGAGAAAGGCTGTATCTTTCTTGAATTATTCTTTCGTCGTATAAAATTGTTTCTTTCAGTCCTTTTTTAAGAGTATAAACTCGCACCTTTTCTCCATCCACGAGCTGAAGGGTGTCCATGTCGCCGGAAGCGATTATCACATCAACCATCGGCTCTTTTTTTAATTTCTCGACGATTGTGCCTATAACATCGTCGGCTTCAAAGCCCGGCGCTTCGTAAATCGGGATGCTCATCGCCTTGAAAATATCTTTGGAGCGTATTATTTGCGCAATCAGAGCGTCGTCGGTTTTCGGACGAGAAGCTTTATACCCGTCGTAAGCGACGTGGCGGAACGTCGGCTCCGGCAAATCATAGGCCGCGGCCATGTAATCCGGCTTTAGGTCTTTAACAATTTTAAAAAGCATGGAAACAATACCGTAGAGCGCTCCGGTCGGTTCGCCCTTGCTTGAAGAAAATTCCGGAAGCGCGTGATAAGCGCGGTGGATAATCGCGTGAGCGTCCAATATAACGATGGTCTTTTTTTTATCTTTGTCGCGCGGCATAGAGTTTTATCTGATTAAAGAAATTTCCCTGGTTTTTTCGTCCACAAAAATAAATGAGAGCTCGCGATGGGAGCGAGGAAGAGATTTGCGGAATTTGTCTCCCCATTCTATCAAAACGAGGTTTTCGGAGTCGCGGGCAATTTCGGCGAAACGAAGCGCTTCCAGTTCTTTTTTATGCCTTAAGCGATACGCGTCAATATGGATAAAGCGGGAAAATCCCGTTTCCGCGCGCGCGGGCTTGGAAACTTCGTAAATTTTTTCTATCACGAAAGTCGGGCTTGTTACTTCTTCTTTAATACCGAGCGCGCGGGCCAGCGCCTTGGCGAAAGTTGTTTTACCGGAGCCGAGGTTACCGGAACAAACAAGCACAACCGCTTCATGGTGGCTACGTTCGCCGGAAATTATCTCCAACACTTCGCGCGCCGTGCGTTCAATATCTTTCTGATTTTTGGTGCGACGGCGCTTCATTCTGTTAGAAGTTAAAGACTAAGTGTTTTACTAATAATGAGGCCGTTAGACAACCGGCGCTCTTAAGCATAATAGCGCTTCTAACGGGATTCATGGCTCGATTTTAGCACAACAAAACACACCATGAGACGGCGGCTTTGCCTTTCTCACGGTGTGTTTTCGTTAAATTTAAGATTGGTTAATTATACCCTTGATGCTTCTTCTTTTTCCTTTTTCTGCGCGTAGAAATACCGCGAAAGCGCGACGAGGCCGAAAACGGTAAGAATGAGCAGGAGCCATTCAAGAAGTGTGTCCGGCAAAAATCCGTTGCCACCGAAAAGCGCTGCCGCGCTAAATGCCGATTCATCTTTGCAGATTTTATTTACGGAATAAGCGACAAGTTCTTCCTGCGCTCCGGTTGCCGAATTCGTATCCATGAGATACGCGGTCACGACAACATCCTTTCCAGAATCGGCTCCGCGCGCCGGCTCCGTGCGGACGGTAATGGAACCGCCGGCTCCGGCCTCAAGGTTACCGAGCAATAAAACTACCACTCGGTCTTTGTCGGAATATGTTCCGTTGGTCGTATCAACGAATGACAAGTCTTGCGGCAAAACGACACGAAGAACAACGTTCTTAAGCGTGCGATTGCCTATATTTTTGTAAGAAACAACGTATGCTCTATTCTCGCTGCCAATAATGCAGGTGTCCGATTCGCTTATTGTGAGAAACGCGAACATTGATTTGGCTTGAGAAACTTGCACCGATGGCTTGGCCGGCGGAGCGGCACGAACCGGAGCCTGAGCTACTGGAGCAACTTCGGCAACAATAGTCCTGCTTGATGTTGTAAACGCAAGAATATTGCCGTAAGCCGCAACCCCGCTTGGCCCCTCCGCCGCCGCGCGGAAATAATAAGTAATGTTCGGCTCTAAATCGTTGATTGTTTGCGAGAGCGCGCCGGAAGCCGTTCCTTCGGTTGTTTTCGGAGTTTTGTTTGAAAGATTGCTCCCTGATGTTCCCCATTCAAACCAGCGCATAACAACCATGCCGTTGGTATTAACGTATCCGTTAAGCGTGCTGAAATTATTGGCGATGCTGGTCGCGGAATATGTGGTTACGGTCGGCTGGGCGCTGTAAGAAATACAAGTCCCATTTGAAGAATAACCGCCGTAGCAAGTACTGCCCCAGTTGCCAAACCCCGCTCCGCCGGTTGAGCCGCTAGGATAACCGGAACCGGGGGCAAAAAACCCGGTGGTAAAACTTTTAGATTCTCCGTAATAAATATTGCCGGAAGAAGAATCCTGGGCTACGGAGCGGAACCAATAAGTTGTTTTTTGGTTCAGGCCAATAATAAGATGGCTGTAATTTGAAGTTTCGTTATTGTAATAATTTTTAGGAGTGAAATTGCCGAACGAGGTGGTAAGCCCCCATTCAAACCATGCGGTCATGTTTTTCCCGGTACCGTTAACGGTGCCGTTCAAAATCGCACTCTCGCTGAACACATTGGTTGCGGATTTTGTTAAAACTGCCGCCGATTGGGCAAAAGCGCTTCCGGCGCCGACAAAAACCGCCGCCGAAAGAACGACCGCAACAGTAAATAAAGCTCTTTGTATTGTCATATTGGTTATCATTTTTATCGGGCAATTATACATGAAAAGTATAATTAAGTCAATAGGGGAAGGAATAAGCTTATAAAAAAGGCGGTTCGAATCGTTCACAAGGTGTGAATTTATCGAACCGCCCGTGCGGATGGCCACGCTACATCCTCTGGCAAGTCGGGCTGAAGGGCCCGTACATCATGCCGCAGTTTTGAAAAGCGCGATTTCTTTCTTCCACTCCTCGACGGATTATCTCCGTTCTTATGGAAAGAGGTGTTGGCGTTGGGTCGAACGCGCCGCCGTTCCAATAAGAGCCGTAATAGCCATAGCCGTAGCCATAACCAGCGTCTCCCGAGTAGGCCTCGGTGCCGCCGCAAAGGACCACTCCGGTAATGCCGCCGAAAACGCCCGCGAGGATACTTCCTCTGCCTTGGCCGATGAGATGACTGCCGGCATACCCCAACCCGGCTCCGCAGAAAGCCTGCAGAAACGGGCTCGAGCCGCGCACGTAAGCCGGCGCGGCGTAGTACGAGGGGTACACAGGCATTGCGACCGGGACAGAAACTCTCGCCCTTGCGGCAATCATCTTGTACTCCAGGAGCGCCTCGTTGCACTTTTTCTCGTCTTCGACCTTGACGCCGAAAACGACGCAGGCGTTGTTGCCTTTGTCGTCCTTGTACCAAACGAAGTCCGTTTGCTCGCGCTCGGCGGCTTTTCGTTTTTCGCGTTCCGCCGCGGGCGAACTTCCCTTTTCGTAGATGTAGTAATTTTTGGTAGTACTGCAACCGCCAAGGGCAAATGCGAAAACCAAAACGACCAGCGCCATGATTTTCATGGGAACTCCTCTTTTGTTGGTTACATATGCGGCTTCCACCGCGCCTGAAATCCGAAATCAAAGAATCTTTTTAATTTATATCATATTTGAAACAAAAAGTCAATATAGTTTCGCGGTGGATTTTTCCACCGCAGAAAGCCAAAATCGGATATAATTAAACAATATGTCCCTGCCGGTAAACGAAAAAGATGAAAAGAAACTGGAAGAGCTTTATCTGCGCGAAGAAGAAGAGCTTATAAAAAGCCTCTCGCCGCGCTACGGCATGCCGTATGCCGACCTTTCCGATGTCTCCATAGAAACGGACGCTCTTAAATTAATCCCTGAAGAAGAAGCGCGAGCGCTTCTGATGGCGGCGTTTAAAGTCGTCGGACACAATCTTTACATAGGGCTCCTCTCCCCCAAAAAAGAAGGGGTGGAAGCCAAACTGGAAGAGCTCAAAGAAAAAAAATATGTCGTTTCTCCGTACTTAGTTTCAAAAGTAAGCCTTGAGCGCGCCTGGTCGCGATATAAAGAAGTTTCGACTTCGGTAAAAACCAAATCCGGCATTTTGGACATATCCAAAGAAGACCTGGAAATCATGGCGGCTTCCCTTAAAACAGTCGCCCTCATAAAAGAATTCGCCGAGAAGACACTAAGGGAAAGCAAATTGCACAAAGTGACCAAAATGCTTGAAATAATTTTGGGCGGGGCGGTTGCGACCAACGCTTCCGATATCCATATTGAACCGGTGGAAAAAAGGGCTCGCTTGAGATTCCGAATAGACGGTGTCCTTGAAGATATTTTATTTTTTGACAACAACACCTATAGTCTTTTGAGTTCACGCCTTAAACTTCTTTCGGAGCTTAAATTAAACATAAAAGAGTCCGCGCAGGACGGTCGCTTTAGCATAAAGCTGGGCGGCGACGAAATTGAAGTCCGCGTGTCTTTCATCCCCGGAGGATACGGCGAATCAATCGTGCTCCGCATTTTAAATCCTAAAGCGATTCGCGTATCTTTTGATAATTTGGGAATAGCTCCTCATCTTCTCAAAATTCTTGAGCGTGAAATTTCAAAGCCGAACGGAATAATTCTCACCACCGGACCGACCGGTTCCGGAAAAACTACAACCCTTTACGCTTTTTTGAAAAGGGTTTACACCCCCGACGTTAAAGTAATCACCGTGGAAGATCCGATTGAATATCACTTGGAAGGAATCACTCAGACTCAAATCGATGAAAAAAAGGGATATACCTTTCTTGAGGGACTTCGCGGAGCGCTGCGCCAAGACCCGGACATTATGATGGTCGGCGAAATAAGAGACGCCGAAACGGCAAAGACCGCCATCAACGCCGCCCTAACCGGACATCTCGTTTTCTCAACACTTCACACCAACAACGCTTCCGGCGCCATCCCCCGGCTCATAGACCTAGACGTCAACCCGAAAATCATAAGTTCGGCGCTAAATGTCGCCATCGCCCAACGCTTGGTGAGAAAACTCTGCGAGAATTGCAAAAAAGAAAAAGTTCCTTCTTCCGATGAAATAAAAATAATAGAAGAAACCGTCGCGCGCATAAAAAGAGAAGGGGTTGATGCCGGAGTGCCTATTCCCTCGGCTCCCTACAAAATTTTTGACGCCGTCGGGTGCGAAAAATGCAACAACACCGGATATAAGGGGCGTATCGGGGTTTTTGAAGCGATTCTTATGGACGAGGCGATTGAACGTTTGGTCGTCGGCAACCCGAGCGAGCACGAAATAAAAAAGGCGGCTCTGCCGCAGCAAATCCCCGACATGGCGGAGGATGGTATACTAAAAGTGCTTGGAGGGATAACGACGATTGAAGAATTATCCCGCGTGGTTGAATTGACCGAAACCTTTTAAAACAGCGGTAATTCAGGCAAAAGAAAAACCGAATCCCTTAATCTCTAAGCAATCCTTTTAATGCAAGCATTAAAAGTGGAACTTTATTCGGAGGATAGCCCTCGCAACTTCCGCCCGAAGGCGGACGCCAAGACGTCCTGTAAACAAAGCCCGGGAGGCCAGGGGCCTGATTGCTTAGAGATGAAGAAACTCGGCTTACAGATTTACAACATAGCATAAGATAATTACTGTGTCAAGCCCACGACCAAACTCAAAAGAAGAAAATCTTGATGAAAAAGGGCCGACGGAAACCAGCTTTCTGGATAATACACTACGCCCATCTCGTTGGGACGAATACATCGGACAAAAAAGCATTAAGGAAAATCTGCGGATTTTGCTTCGCGCGGCGCGCGAACGTAAACATCCCCCGGAGCACGTCCTTTTTTACGGTCCGGCCGGACTGGGCAAAACCACTCTCGCCCATTTGATAGCCCATGAAATCGGCGCTCAAATGAAAACCACCTCCGGTCCGGCGGTGGAAAAAGTCGGCGACTTGGCTTCCATCCTCACCAACCTCTCGCCTGGCGACATTTTGTTCATAGACGAAATCCACCGCTTAAACAAAATGATAGAAGAAATTTTGTACCCGGCTATGGAATCAGGCTCTTTGGATATCATCATCGGGAAGGGCCCGTCGGCACGCACAATTCAACTAGAACTTCCTCCCTTTACCCTGCTCGCCGCCACCACCCGCGTTGCGCTTTTGTCTTCACCCCTGCGCTCGCGTTTTTCCGGCGGAATGTTCCGGTTGGAATATTATTCGGAAAAAGAAATAGAAGAAATCATAAAACGCTCGGCTAAAATTTTGAAAGCGGAATTGGGAGACGGCGCGGCGGAAGAAATCGCCAAGCGCAGCCGTTTCACTCCGCGCGTGGCAAATTATCTTTTGAAACGCTGCCGCGACTTCGCCCAGGTGCACAAGCGCCCGCTTGACAGAAAAACCGTAAAAGAGGCCTTGTCGCTTCTTGAGGTGGATGATATCGGATTAACCTCTCCGGACAGAAGGCTTCTTGCCGTAATTATTGAAAAATTCGCCGGCGGTCCGGTGGGATTAAATACTTTAGGCGCGGCAATCGGCGAAGAAGAAGCCACAATAGAAGAAGTGAGCGAGCCGTATCTTTTACAGCTCGGCCTTATTGAACGCACCCCGCGCGGACGTACCGCAACCCCGCGCGCTTATGAACATTTAGGGATTGATTTGCCGGCTGATAGGCAAGATAAATTATTGTAAGAGAAAATCCCCGCACGGCGGGGATTTAAAGGAAACCTAAAGTCTACACTCGGGCGGCGGCCACGGCAATCTGTTCTCTCGTTTTTTAGAGTTTCTCTCCCTTACTCTTTCTTCCCAAATTTCGACAGAACTCTTTATCTCTCTTTGTCCCCTTATTAGGGCGCTTGTTAGGGCGGACATAGCGGCCTCACTTCGAGTTTTGATATGGGAGAAAAATGTTGCAACCTCTGGCGCTTTACGAGGGCGGAGGGTCTTTATGTCCACTTGTATTATGGCTAACCCCAATTTGGATTCTTCTTTGTCTGTTGTGACCCAGCCATCAACAATGTATTTTTCTTTCCAGTTGGTCCCGTACGATGGCTCTCGTGATCTAACATATATTGCTCGGCCTTCGTGTGAATAAAAACCAGAGCCGTCGCCGTTTCGGCCTGAGTTATAATAGAGATTTTCTGTTGACACAATTATCCCCTATAAAAGAAAAAGATAAACCTACTACATATAACTCTATGGGCAGTAATTAAGTCAACCCCCACTATCAACTAAAGACTAAAAACTATAAACTATTCCTATGGCCGGGCACAGCAAGTGGGCGCAAATCAAGCGCCAAAAAGGAACCGAAGACGCGAGAAGAAGCAAGGTTTTTTCAAAACTTTCGCGGCTTATTACCTCCGAATCAAAAAGGGTCGGCGGGAAAACCGACTCACCATCACTCAGAACCATCATTGAAAAAGCAAAGAAAGAAAATATGCCCAAGGACACGATTGATAGGGCTGTTAAAAAAGGAGTTAGCGAGGAAGCCGGAGAAATGTTTGAAATATTATATGAAGCGTATGGTCCGGGAGGAACGGCGATTTTAATAGAATGCCTGACTGACAGCAAAAACAGAACATCACAGGAAATAAAACATGCCTTGAGTGAGGACGGCGGTAGTTTGGCCGGTCCCGGTGCCGCATCGTGGGCTTTTACCAAAAGAACCGGGGAGTACCTACCCCAGACAACCGTGCCGCTTACCGACGAAGACGGGGCGAAATTATCCGTTCTTATGGAAAAACTTGAGGAGAGAGACGATGTCCAAGCGGTTTATACTAATGCGGATTAAACCTACAACCTGCCGCGTGCTCGCGATTGACCCCGGATTTGAACGCGTGGGGATAGCTATCATTGAAAAATTTGCCGGCAAAGAAAAGCTTCTTCACTCCGAATGTTTCAAAACAAGCGCGCACAATGAATTCCCGGAAAGATTAAAATCTTTGGGCATAAAAGTCGGTAATGTAATAAAAGAATGGAAGCCGGACGCCTTCACGACTGAAAAACTTTTTCTTTCGGTAAATCAAAAAACAGCGATGAGGGTTTCGGAAGCACGCGGGGTGATAATTTACGAAGCGTCTAAAGCGGGGCTCCCGGTGCGTGAGTTCACTCCGCTTGAAATAAAAATGGCAATAACCGGATACGGCAAAGCGACCAAAAACCAGGTTTCCATAATGGTGCGCAAGTTGATTTCTTTTCCCGATAAAAAGGCCCTTGATGACGAGCTGGACGCCGTCGCGGCTGGTCTCACTTTTTTCGCTTACCAAAATTATCCACATAAAAGCCGTTAACTCTATTGCCAGAATATTTATCTTTTGGTAAAACTAGAAATCATAAAAGGTTTAATTAAAAATTAAAAAATATGGACGACGACAGAGAAAAAGATTTCGACCCGGAAGCGGGAAGTTCGGACTTCGCCCTTGATGCTTTTGATGATGATGGTGTAATCGGGATAGACGACTCCACCCCGGGCGAAACGGAAGAAGAGAGTGAGTGGTCTTAGTTAAAAATAAATCCCCTTTCAACGGGGATTTATTTTTTAGTAATTATTTTTACAAACCGGCGCTTGCCTATCCTAAGCGCCATTGGCCCATCGACAACCGGACGCTCTTTGGTGATTTTTTCTCCTTTTGTCATATTCTCAATCGCCCCCGCCTCCCTCAATCTGTTAAATTCCGACCTCGAAGAAACGGCGCCGGCATTAAGAAGAGCGTCGCCAAGCGGCGTCCCGATGTCCACGATTATTTCTTCCGCCTTCTTTGGTATTTCTTTTTTTTGAAAAGTTTTGGTGAAATTTTTATTAGCGCGCGATGCTTTTTTCTCCCCGTGATAAAGGGCGACGATTTTCCCGGCAAGCCTCATTTTCAAATCTCTGGGGTTCGTCCCGGAAGAAATTTCTTTTTTAAACGAATTGACTTCCTCCTCCCCCGCCCTGGCGCAAAGGTTTAAATATTTCGGGATTAATTCGTCACGGATAGACATTACCTTACCAAACATATCTTCCGGAGAATCGGAAACATTTATAACATTCCCCCACGAAGAAGACATTTTGCGTCCGTCTGTTCCTTCAAGCATTTGGCAAACCACGATATCTTGTTCTTTTTTCCCATAATGTTTTTGTATCAAGCGCCCGGCTTTCAAGTTAAAAAGTTGGTCAAACCCCCCGACCTCAACGTCGGCACTGACTTTAACGGAGTCATACCCCTGCATCAAGGGATATAAAAATTCGCGAAGCGATATTTCCTCCCCGCGCTCCATGCGCTCGGCAAAATTTCTGCGGTGAGACATTTGCTGGACAGAAAAACATTCAGCAAGCTCGGCAATTTCGGCAAACTTAAGTCTTGAAAGCCACCGCGAGTTGAAGTGAAACTCCGCTTTCTTCAGGTCAATTATTTTGCCGACTTGCGCGCGATATGTCTTTATGTTCTTTTTTATTTCTTCAAGAGAAAGTGTTGGGCGTTTTTCCAACTTGTCAGACGGGTCGCCGATGCGGGCAGTAAAATCACCGACAATAAAAACAACGGTATGCCCCAAATCTTGAAATTCCCTGAGCTTCCACAGCACAATGGCGCGTCCGAGGTGGATATTGGGCGAGGTCGGGTCTATCCCAAGCTTCACGCGGAGAAGGTCCCCGCTTTCTATTTTTTTCTCAAGCGACTCGCGAACAAAAATCTCCTCAACACCCCAAGATAACGCTCTTTCCTTTCTTTCTTTGTCGGGATAAACCATAGAAACACTTTATCATAAAAGACGCCCATGGGAGCTCTTTGGCGTGTTATTATGGCGCCATATGCAGAGAGGAACATTTGGGCGCCCCGGAAAACACAAAAATACCATAGTTTTTGCCGCGAGCGTATGTCTTTTGGCGGGAGGCCTTGTTTTCTTATGGACAGGGTCCTTGAGGGTACCGGATTTGGGGTCTTTTGAGGGGCGTAGGGTTCTTAATTCGACAAAAATATATGATAGAACCGGAAAAATTCTGCTTTATGACGTTCACAACAACATAAAAAGAACGGTAATCCCCCTCGAAGAAATGGGGTCCTCGGTGCAAAAAGCGACGGTTGCCATAGAAGACAGGGATTTTTACAAACATGGCGGCGTCCGCCTCACCTCAATAATCCGCGCCGTTATTGTAAATATTTTTAAGGGAAGTTTTTCACAGGGGGGTTCAACAATAACCCAGCAGGTTATTAAAAACGCCCTTCTTACGCAAGATAAAAAAGTTTCAAGAAAAATAAAAGAGTGGGTTCTTGCGGTAAAGCTTGAGCGCACAATGAGCAAGGACGATATTTTAGCCCTTTATTTAAACGAGGCTCCTTATGGCGGCAATATTTATGGCGTAAGCGAAGCCGCGCAGTTTTATTTTGGCAAAACCCCGAAAGAGCTTTCCGTCTCTGAGGCGGCGTATCTGGCCGCCTTGCCGAAAGCCCCAACATATTATTCGCCCTATGGAGAAAACCGGAAAGATCTTGATGCGCGGAAAAATCTTGTCCTTGAAAAAATGAAAGAGCTCGGTTTTATTACCGACAATGAATATAACAAATCAGTGAGGGAGGCTGTTGATTTCATCCCCCGTGCAAGCGACAACTCTAAGGCCCTTCATTTTGTAATGTTTGTGAGAAAATATTTGGAAGAAAAATATGGGCGGGAGGCGGTTGAAAACGGCCTTAAGGTAACAACGACTCTTGATTATGATTTGCAAAAAATAGCAGAAGAAAAGGTCAAAAAATACGCCGAAGAAAACCAAACAAAATTTAACGCCAGCAACGCAAGCCTGGTCGCCATAGACCCCAAAACCGGACAAATTTTGGTTATGGTGGGTTCGCGCGACTATTTCAATAAAGACATTGACGGGAGTTTTAATGTGTCTTTGGCGCACCGCCAACCTGGTTCTGCTTTTAAGCCGATAGTTTACGCAACGGCGTTTATGAAGGGGTACACGCCGGAAACCGTTCTTTTCGACCTCCCTACCGAATTCCAAACCACCTGCACTCCGGATGGAAAGCCAAAACCGGGAACGGACGAAAAAGATTGTTATATGCCTGAAAACTACGATGGAAAATATCGCGGGCCAATTAATTTAAGAAACGCGCTTGCTCAATCAATAAACATACCGGCAATCAAAACCCTTTACCTCGCCGGACTGGAAGATTCTCTTAAAACCGCGAGTTCTTTGGGAATTAAAAGTTTGGGGGATAAAAATAGGTATGGGCTTACCTTGGTTCTTGGCGGCGGAGAAGTGTCTCTTTTAGATTTAACTTCGGCATATGGAGTTTTTGCCAATAATGGGGTACGTAACCCCCATGAAAAAATACTCAAAATAGAAGATTCTAAGGGGAATATTCTCGAGGAATGGAGACAAAAAGGAGAGAGAGTTATTCCCGAGAGCGTTGTTTTCCAAATAAACGACATTTTATCCGACAATATTGCCCGTGCGCCGACATTCGGGGACCGCTCCGCCCTTTATTTTCCCGGACGTGAGGTCGCCGTAAAAACGGGGACAACGAATGATTATAGGGATGCTTGGGTTTTGGGGTATACTCCGTCGCTTGTCGCCGGTGCTTGGGTTGGGAATAACGACAACACCCCGATGGAAAAAAAGGTTGCCGGTTTTATTGTCGCCCCCCTCTGGAATGAATTTATGAACGCGGCCCTCGCCCAAATACCCAAAGAAAATTTCGAAAGAACAAAAAAGGAGAATGATTTGACACTAAAACCAGTTTTAAGGGGGGTTTGGTGGGGTGGCGAAAGTTATATTATAGATAAAATCTCCGGGAAACTTGCGACAGCGAACACCCCGAGGGAAACGATGGGCGAATTGGTAATTTCTAACCCTCACTCAATCCTTTATTGGGTTAATAAAAAAAATCCGCTGGGCTCCCGACCGGACAATCCGGAAGAAGACCCCCAGTTTGATTTATGGGAATATCCAATATCTAAGTGGTTACTAAGCAACAAAGGGGCAATCCCGGGGGTTACCAAAGAAATTATTCCTTCTTTATATGACGACGTGCACACGGCGGAGTCCGCGCCCAAAATAACAATCATTGAGCCGTTGCCGGGAAGAATGTTCCGTGTTGGCGATAATGTGCGGGTTGTATTAAAAAGCGACGGGAAATACCCGTTAGCCAGGGCCGACTTCTTCCTTAATAATAATCTGATAGGGTCTTCTTTTTCCCAAAATAATTTCTCGTTTACGGTAAACGAGTCGGCCTCTATTGAGGGGGAAAACGAACTTAAGGTTGTTGCTTATGATTCTGTTTATAATAATTCACAAGAAGCGGTGGTTTTGTTGATAACTAATTCCAATTAATGTTTGATATATTGCGCTTTGTTTTTTTAAAAAAATAATCAACAATTTCCCTTTTTTTGATAAAAATTTCATTCTTGATTATGGATGATGTGTTTATTGAAATATTTTTTTTATTTATTTCAATTTGCTCTTTTTTAAGCATTATTCCGGTGTTTATAAATATACTTTCAATGATTTCTTTTTTTAATAGAAGGTTGTTGTTTTTTAATTTTAAAAATTTATCAAAAAAATTTTTTATATGAGATTCCATGTAATCATTTGTTCATTGGCATAATTAAGTATAAAAAAGACATATCGGAAGCACTCCTTATAAGAAGCGGTTTGTTTTGTCCGTTTAAAAATAAAGATACGCTATCTTCTGATATCGACTGTAAACAGTCCGATATGTATTTATAATTAAAGCTTGCCTCAAATTCTTCCCCGTTAATTGCTCCGTTTATCGCTATTTTACTTTCCCCAAGGTCTTGGTGTTTAGTGTAAAATTCTATTGTTTTTTGGCGCGGCTTTATGGAAACAGTAAGCTCGTTAAATTTACCGGAGAAAACGGAAACTGAGCGGAGTGATGAAATAATATCTTGTTTTAATAAAACAACCTTAGTTTTGTGTTCTTTTGGAATTATTTGTTTATAATCCGGAAATACTCCGCTTATTGTCCTTGATGTAAGATATATATTTTGATGAGAAAAGGCTATTTGGTTTTTACTTAAAAAAACAGAAATATCCCCGTCTGTTTGGTCGAATATTTTTATTATTTCAATTATATTTTTTATTGGTATGATTGTTTCATTAAAATTTTGTGGTTTTTTTAGTTTTATTTTTTTCTCAGCGAGACGGAACGAGTCAGTGGCCACAAAAACCATATCACCGTTATTTTCATATATATAAACGCTGGCTATCTCCGGCTTCATATCGGAAAAAGAAGCACTGTAGGAAACCGCTTTTATGGCTTGAATTATTTTTTTTGAATCAAAAGAAAATTCTTGCCCGGAAACTATGGGTATGGTCGGAAAATCGTCTTGGGGATATGTTTTAATTATTGACTTATAGGGAGGGGCTGTTATTTCAATATTCCCTTGAACAAGTTCTATTTTTATATTTTTCGATGTTAAAGATGAAATAATTGAATTTAAAATAACTCCGTTTACCAAAACAGCTCCTTCTTTTTCTATTCTAGCCGGAATCTCAATTTCTATTCCCAAATCAAGGTTGGTTGCCCTGAGTTTTAAGGTTTTACCGCTTGCTATAATTAAAATAGAACTAAGGGATGGTAAGGTAAGATTTTTACCGGTAATTCTTTCAACCTTAGGAATTACTTCTTTCAACCTTTCCGTTATGCATTCTATTTTCATTTTTTTATATAAATACTAAATTTAAAATAAAGACTGTTTATATGTGGATATATTTAAAATACTCTTTAAAATAAAAACATTTTCAATAAATTTTACCAACACCGAATGTTCATTACTCTTTTTAACTTGTTTAAATCTTTTTTTAAATTTTAAATTTTTCATAAAAATTATTTTATTAACATATTTATCAACAAGTTAAATAATCAAAACATAGAGCGAATTTCCTCTATTTCCTGGAGAAGGGAGTTATTTATTTTAATATCCTTTTTTATTTTTTCACATGAATGAATTACTGTTGTGTGGTCCCTCCCCCCTAATTTTTCCCCTATTGATGGATAAGAGATATTAAAATCCTCTCTTAATATATACATTGCGATTTGGCGCGGCTTAACAACCTCTTTTCTTCTTGTTTTCTCATATATTACTTTTTCTTCTATATTATAAAAATCAGCGATTGTTTTTATAATATCCTTTACAGAAGCACTTCTTTTGGGTTTTATGTTGTTTTTTATAAGGGATTTGACTTCCGGTAGGGTTAAATTTCTCCCCTTAAGTTGGGCTTGGCACACAATGGAGTTTAAGACACCTTCTAATTCCCTTATGTTTCCCTGTATAATCGAGGCCAAATATTCAAAAACATCATCTTCGGGGAAAAACCCCGAAAGCGAGGCTTTTGATTTTATTATTGCAAGCCTTGACTCATATTCCGGGAGGCCTATATCAACAATCATTCCGGCGGCAAAACGCGACCTTAATCGGTCTTCAAGCTCGGGTATGTAACTGGGGTGCTTGTCGGATGAAAATATAATTTGCTTATTATTGTCGTATAAAGCATTGAACAAATGGAATAATTCCTCCTGGGTTTTTTCTTTTCGCGAAAGAAATTGTATATCATCCATTATAAGGACGTCATATCTCCTGTATTTTTCTTTAAACATTTGGATTTTGTTGTTTTGGAGGGAGTTAATATAATCCATTGAAAATTTTTCGGAAGTGAGGTAGTGCAGTTTTTTCTCCTGGTATTTATTTTTTATATTATTCCCTATCGCTTGTATAAGGTGGGTTTTACCCAACCCGGTTCCACCATATATAAAAAGCGGGTTATAAATCATTCCCAACTTATCTATAACGGCCTGTGAGGCGGCATAGGCCAACTCATTGAACGAGCCGATAATAAAAGACTCAAAAGAATATTTCGGGTTTAAGTTGTCTTCTTTGTTTATGTAAAGGTCGGAAAGGGGCAGTTCTCTGGAAAAAGACAAAGAAGAAGAGAACACTGGCGATGTTTTTGTTTTCTCTATATCCCTTACGACCAAATATTCCACCCCCCGGACCTTTTCTGAAACATTGCGCAGGGCCCCCAAGATAAATTTGTGGTATTTGTTGGTCAGCCAATCTCGGACGAATTCGTTTGGCACCCCCACAAACACAACCCCCTCCTCCGCTTTGGTGATACGGGTGTTTTTAAACCAAGTATTGAAGTTTGCTTTTGAAACACTTAATTCTATTTCGGTTAATGCGCTATCCCAGAGCTCTTTTGTGTCCGTAATCATAATAGTGTTCAGGTGGTGTTATTATATGTTTTTATGAGATATGGACAAAATTTAGTTTTTGTTTACAACGTGTTAATAAGTTGTTAACATGTTATACCGATTAACATAAAAATCAATTGATTTTTTAGATTTTTCGTTATAGAATTTTTTTATGTCAAGAACATATAACCCCAAAAAGAAGAAAAGAGCTAAAACACATGGATTTTTGGTCCGCATGCGCTCCAAGGGAGGGAAAAGGGCAATTTCCAGGCGCAGAAAAAAGGGAAGAAAAAAACTTTCCCCATAAAACTAATGCTTCCAAGGGCCAGCCGCGTTTCGAAGAGTCTTTTTTTGGAATTTTTAAAAAAAGGAAGGGTTTTTAACTCCCCCCACGTATCATGCCGTGTCGTGATGACACCGGGGGAACAAAGATTTTCGGTCGTTGTTCTTAAGGGTGTGGCAAAAGCCGCCGTGGACAGAAATAAAATCAGGAGGCGCGGGTATGGCTTGATAAAGAAAAATATTTATTTAATACCGAAAGACAACTCAGTTATTTTTTTTATAAATAAAAAAATCGGGATTAAGGAGCTTGAGAAGGGGTTTTTAATTCTCATCTCAAAACTCAAAACCAAAACTTAAAAGGAATATCCAATGTCTCGCTTTATAATTTTAACCATTGCCGCGTATCAAAAATTTTTTTCTCCCGAAACGGGAATATTGACCATTTCAATTTTTGGAGAGCAAAAAATATGCCCGTTTTATCCATCCTGTTCTGAATATATGAAACAGTCGGTTTTATCTCATGGCGCGGCGAAAGGAATTTTTTTTGGGATAAAGCGGCTGGCGCGATGCCACCCGTTTCAAGCGCCGCGCATTGATCATATTAAATAAAAATCCCCAAGAGATTATAATATCCCAATGATTCACTCAATATGGAACACAATTTTCTACGAACCGCTTTATAACGGTCTTATTTTTTTAGTCGGGGTTCTTCCTGGGGAAAGCGCCGCCGCGGCCATAGTAATACTTACTATCGCCGTTAAATTCCTCCTTTACCCGCTGTCCAAGAAGTCGTCCTCAACCCAGATAAAAATGCGCGCGATAGAAGGAGATATAGCCGCCATAAAAGAGAAAAAGAAGGGAGACAAGGAGGCGATTGCCAAAGAAACAATGGCTCTTTATAAGGAGCACGGCATTAACCCGTTTTCCGGCTGTCTTACCGCCCTTATACAACTCCCCATCATTATCGCGCTTTATTTTGTTTTTTTAAAAGGGCTCGTTCACCAAGAAGGGGTGCTTTATCAATTTATTGAGTTCCCCGGCCATATTGACATGGTTTTTCTGGGAGTTATTGATCTCGCGAAAAAGAGTTTGGTTTTAGCGATTTTAGCCGCCGCCGCCCAATATTTGCAGTCAATTTACACAATACCAAAACAAAAAACACCGGAAAACAGTAAGGCTTCTTTTGCCGACGAGTTCTCCCGGAGCATGAACATGCAAATAAAGTATTTTATACCGGTTCTTATTGGATTCGTCGCCTATTCAACATCAGCCGCCGTCGCGTTGTATTTCATTGTGAGCAGTATTTTCACCATTGCCCAGGAATATTTAGTACAGAGAGACCACAGAAACACGGCTCCGTTGCCCGCTAAGGGAGCTCGATAGACCAAAGAGAGCCGTCGCTTTTATTTATAAAAATTAAATACTCACTGTTTTTGCTTACGGACAACCTTACCGCGTCCACCATCCCGAGGGTGTCGCGTTCCAGGTCGGTTATTATGGTTCCCAGCCCCCGCTCCGGGTCAATGAGCCAAATTCGGTCGGAGAATGAGATTGCTCCTTGATACCAAGAATCGGGCAATGGTTCGTCCGGGAGGGAGCGCGGTACGGCACAATATATTTTCGCGCTCCCGTTTGCCCAAACACATTTTTCAGGAAGAGTTCGGTTATCAAAAAACAAAGTTGTTTTTTCTTTAATATTGTAAATTCCCAAAGAAAGCGCGTTGTCGGCGGAAGACCCAAAAAGGATAAATTTGCCGTCCGGACTCATAAAAGAAGCAAGCCCCGGTGAGGCCATAAGATCCCCGAGTTTTTTGGTCGCGACAGTCAATCCGTAAGACCAGCCCATTATCCCCCGCGACGGCTTTGTTGTGAGCACAATAGTTTTTTCTTCCGGCCATGATGGCAACCACTCGGTCATATAAGAATTGAATATTTGCGTCTTGTTTTCATTTTGGGTTCCGGAGACGAACCCGACGGAACCGTTGCTGAATTTTTCTATATAAAATATTTTTTTACCGTCAGGAGACACGGAAATCGTCCCGATTCCTCTCGGCAAAAACACTCCCTTAAGTTCTCCCCCCTCGCTTCCTTCTATTCCCCCCTGCGGAATTTTTGCAGAGTACGTTTCTATTGTTGTTCCGTTGTCGTTTAAATATCGCAAAAGGACGGTGTCGCCGCCGCTCGCGAAGATTGCTTCCCCAACACGCGGTATCGTTGTATTGGTGATGCGTTTACCGGCGCTTTCGTTTGCCGCTATTTCATAAATATGCCCGGTGGCGCGTTCCACATACCTAACAAGCGTCGTGCTCGCATTGTTGATTATGGTGAATCCCGAAACAGGGGTTCGTGATAGTACCCGTATTTTTTTCTTGCCCGAATCGCTGGGCTCTCCCGATGGTGGTCTTACCGTGCCATCTTTTGATGGGGCGCCGGCGTCCGGAGACTCACCGAAAGGAAGAAAATTATCCGTTGGTTCCAATTCTTCAATAACAGGAGCCCCGCCATAAAGAGAGAAAAACCAAAATGCTCCGGCGGTCGCGGCGACGGCAAGAAGTATCAGTGTTATTGTGAAAGATGTTTTTGACATTGGTGTTTTAGTCTATCGCCGGTCCGGAATAATCCTTTTCCGGCTTTGTTGCGGCTTCCAAAATGAAAGCATTGAGCTTGCTGTTTTTTAATAAATCAATAACCGGCCTATTTGCGCCGTGTGACAATCTCCATTGTTCCGTCCCGCCGACTATCTTCAACTCACAACCGCATTCCCCTTTTAATATTTTCAGTTTTTCTAAAAGCTCCATAGACAAATAGGCGACATTGACGCAATTTTGTGTTTGCCCCTCGCATGGCTCTCCACCTATCCCCACATCCATATGGTCTAACTCTTCCCTAATTAAACTTTCGCTCCTACCGGAGCCCGGGGGGATTTTAAATATGACATGATAATGATTCCCGTTATCAATAAAAGATGCCCGCGTTTTAATAAACGCCGACTCCAATACATATTCTTTCCAGATTTGCGCCGGCTGGCCGCCAGTCGCCCCTATCCCGCCGGTGTCTAAGCGCCCCGTCGGGCCCGTTGCCCCAGTCAGTTGTTTTATTGAAAGATTCAAGTTAAGCAAATTCGGGTTAATTGTGTAGAGAATCAGATACGAACACAGGGCGAGGAGAAGCCCCCAAAGAGCGTCTATTATTTTCTTTTTTCCTTCACTTTTCCCGAATACGGCGTCCGTTGAAAGGTATTGTGCGCCGCCGATGACAATCATAATCACCGAAAGAGCAATGGCTATGCCGATCCCGAAACTGAACAAAAACTGAAGATAAGAAGACACGGAGTCCGGGGCCACGCTCCCCCCTATGTCGGGGAGTTTCTGAAGAAGAGTGTACGTTTTTGATGAGGAATCCTGCGCGAGGACAACTCCTGGCACAAAGAGCGCGGCAACAACCGCCGAATAAGCAGAAAACTTATTTTTCTTAAAATTTTTCATTGCGTTTTACCGAATTTAATTAAAACCCTCGCCTCTTTTTCCTGAAGAACCTTTTTTTGGTGGCGCACAACCGAAACGAGCTCCGCGACTCCCTCAACCCCGTTCGGCGCCCTTAAAATAACGGACCCCGGGTCGGTTTCCATGCCGGGAACCTCTTTTTCATTAAGAAGCCAGGTAAAGATAAGTCCCTTTTTTGTTCCGCCCGCGGCCGAGAAAAAGTATGGCTCCGCGACAGTGGCTATTTCTCCGGTGTCCAAAACGATTCGTTCGGGGATTGTTCTTTCGTAATAAACGCCCTCAAGCGGCCTGTTTTCGTACAGGCGGACAACGGGCTCTCCCACGGTGATTATTGTTTGGCTGTGAGCGGCGACGGCGCCGTCAATCGTTTCCGCGAAAACGTCTATTTTTTCGTTTGCAAACTGGAATCCCGCCTTAAAGACAAACGTATTTTTCCCATACCCGGAACTTCCCGGGATAACATTATTATTTCTTTTCCACATATATATGAGATTTTCCGGTTTTACCAAAACACCGCCATTTTTTATGTTTGGGAGTGCCACAACCCTGATGTTTGTTTCCGACGACGGCAAGGCTTTCCCTTTGTAAAATGGCGGTACATATGAATCAATGGCTTCCCAAAAAAGGGAAATTTCTCCCGGAGAAACCGCCGTGCTTTTGGTTATAATTTCTCCCGAAGGAGTTTTAACGGTTACATTGACTCTTTTGGATTCGCCGGCGTTTCCGGCAAGAAAAGAAAATATTTTTTCTCCCGTTCCCGACAGCGCCTTTTTCCCGTTTAAAGACCAGGAAATTACCGCCCGGTCGAGGTCTACGGAATTACTGACCAATGTTACGGTTACTTTCTCTAGGGGCGACGGCATGTCCGGAGAAATTCTTATGGATACCCTCCCGTCGTCCGCGAGCTGGGCATGGGTTATGGCGGAAGAACCGGCGCCTAAGGCAAAGAGGGCGATTACTATCGCAATTGTATTTTTTAAGGCAGACATTTTATGTCCGAGCATTTCTTCCATTATAGACGATGCCACCTGCGTCCGCCACCACTACCTCTTAATTTCTATTGCTGCTGACCTTCCTTAAGTTCAGCCTTGGCTTTTTTAATGGAGAGTATTTGCGACGGGTCGCTTGTTATAATTTGCTCCTCCGTGTATGAAGCGATTGTTTTAATGGCGACGTGTTTTAGTCCGGCAAAGAATATTCCTTCCCCCACGTTTGATTCAAGGAGCAGATATTTTTCCTCATCCGTCAAGTTGAATGTTTTTTGAAGAAGGTCTATTGAGGTCGGCGACTGTTTCAGCAGAAGCTGAAGCGACGAGTTGGTTATTATCGGCAGGCCATAGGGGCTTTTCAAAAAATCCCCGACGTCTTGAGTAATCGTCGCTAATCCAAGATAATATTTTCGCCCGCGTTTGGCTATTGAGAAAAGAAAAGACGCCGTGTCTTCCGATTTCATCATCCACCATGCCTCATCCACCACGAGGAGGCGTTTTTTAAGTTCTTTCCGCACTGCGTTCCAGATGAAATGGGTAACTATGTACATAGCCACCGGCTTCAGCTCGTCTTCCATGTCGCGTACGGAGAAAACAACGAATTTTTTGTTGATATCTACATTTGTCGGGTTGTTTATGAATCCTGACCACGTTCCCTTGGTGTATTTGGACAAACGCTGGATGAGTGATTCGCCGCCCTCAATGCCGGCAAGCACCATCTCAAAATCCGACATAAGCGGCGGGTCTATGTGGGTAAAATCAGCGTCTGCGGTTATGTCTTTAAGAGCGTACGTTTCGGTAATGGCACGGTCAACAATGGCATCTTCTTCGGGGGTGAGCCCGCCTAACATTATGCGGAATAGGCCGACCAAATTAATAATATTGGAGCGCAGAACATCCGCCGGCGATTCGTCCTCGCGCGGCAGCGGCAAGTCAAACGGATTGATATGGTGCTCCGAAGTCAGAGAAATGTTGAAATATCTTCCGCCGGTTGACTCCGCCATGTATTCGTACTCGCGCTCGGGGTCTATAACGATGACCTCCGTGTCAAACATGAGAGTGCGCAGTATTTCAAGTTTAGTGGCGAAAGATTTTCCGGCGCCGGATTTGGCGAAAATTATGGAGTTGTAGTTTTCAAGCGAAAATCTGTCAAACAAAACCAAGCTTGAGTTGTGCCGATTGACGCCGTAGAGGATCCCCTTGTCGGAAGTAAGGTCGAATGAAACGAACGGGAAAATTGAGGAAAGAGGCGCGGAGTTAAGTTTGGAATGGACATTGAGAAGGTCGTTGCCTATCGGGATAACGCTTTTAAATCCCTCTTCCTGCTGGAATAGGGCCGGCTTTACGTAAACAAGTTTTGATTCCAGGATTGACCGTATTTCCGATTCGGTTTTGTCCAAATCCGATTCGTTGTCGCCGTATAGAGTCATGTAAAGCCCGACATCAAAAATTTTTTCTTGGGCTTGCTGAAGTTGGTCGCGGAGAGATTCCAAGTCTTGGTAAGCCGTGTCGAGCATCGGGTCGCGCACGAGTCCCTTTTCTTGGCGCATGTAGATTTGGCTTTCAACCTCGGCGACTTTTTTCTGGAATTGTTTAAGTATAGTCGCAGTATCTATGGGATGTATGAAAATGGCGACATCGAATATTTTGTCCAAATTTACTATCGGGGAGAACCAGTTATCCGAAAGAAAGCGAGGGTACGAGATGACGAAAAAGGTGCGCGTGGTTTTATCGCCCAGATTAAGCGCCCGTGGCTCTATTTTAAGCGCCGACGGGGCGATAACGTCGCGAAGCTCAAGCGTCGCGGCTTCGTAGACCTGTTGGGGCAGGATTGGAACGACTTCGTCGCCTTTCTTTTTTTTAAAAAAATCAAAAAGTGCCATTGTGTCAGGTTGTTTTTATTGGGCGCTCTGTGTCCCCCGGATTGAATATTTTATAGAAAAGTTCCACCACCTCTTCTGTCCCGAGCTGTATGGCGCGGACGCCTATGCCCGATAGCCCGGAAATCACTATTCCCACTCTTTGTTCAAGCTGTGAACGGGCTTCCTCGAAAAGCTCAATGTCATTTTGCTTTTTTTCCGCTTCTTTTTTGCCCGGAAGGACTGAAAAAGATTTTTTGTTTCCCAAAACCGGCTGGGTGTATGGTACGACGATAAAGAAACTTTTCTTCATAATGCTCGTGCGGTCGGTGAAATTTTTTATGAACTGGATGTACTCGCGTATTTGTATTTTCATAAGATCCTCCATTTGTGCCTTCATCCGCTCTTCAAGCAGGGCGAGGTACGGCCTTATGTCGAGCCGCCGCGATTGAAGAAATATTTGAGTTGAGAAGTCAAGAGAATTCAAAAAGTTCTGGAACTGGGAAATCACCGCTTTTTGTTCGTCCTCGCTTTTAAGGGCGAGATTGAGAGACGAGGCGATTAAAATAACTCGCAGACCGTCGTCTTTAAGAACAACAACCCCGTCGCGTATTTCTTTTATGGGGACGAACTCTTGTGTTGCTTTTACGTTTTCTGCTGTTTTGCTTGCCATATGATTATTTAAACTTGCGGCTTATCGCGGTTAAGGTCCAGCACGTCAAGGCCCCACGAAAGATCTTTCAGCTTTGAATCGTAAAGTCTGGGGACTAAATTTTCTTCCGGCGGGGCGATTGTTGTTCCGGGAGCCGGCATTTTAAATTCTTTTTTCCATAAATAAAGCTTTTGAGAGAAAGTATATTTTATGAAAGATTCCACAGTCAGAATAAAGGGCTTGCCGTTAACTTTATAGAAAGCGAGCGCCATTGAAAAAGAAAGAATAGCCGCTATCGCGAATACCGAAATGAAAATCGGCAAAATTCTATAAAACAAGAAAGCCCCGCCGACCCCGCCCACGATATAAAGAAATTGCCTGAAGGTCAGCGGGCCGAAAATCTTGTCCTCCACTTCTATAAATTGAGGAGTGCGGAATTGCATTGGATTAGTTGATAGCCGGTAGGAGTTAGGAATTTAGGGAAAAGAGTATTTTATTCAGTATTTTCATAACCTCCGACAACAAGCTATCCACTTTATTATATCGTAGTTTTTTGCCAAACGGTAAACGCTTTATTATTTCAAGCTGTGTCTCAAGTTCTGCCCCAGACCCATAGGATATGGAGAGAAAATGAGTAAATTCTTTTTTACTACCGAATTTTCTCCCCTCGGCTATGTTGGACGGAATTGATATAGCCGCTCTCTTCATTTGTGACGTTATCCCGTATAATTCCTCTTTTGGCAAAGTATCGGCTAGTTCATAAACGGCAACCACAAGTTCAATGCTTTTTTGCCATACGATTAAATCCTTATATGAATTTATTTTTTCCACTATTTCCTAATTCCTACCAACTAATACCTAAACTGGCTCCCTATACGGATCCATTTTTTTTATTGAAGCAATGGAATTTTCTTCTTTGGAGGTTACGGACGCGGGAATGCCAAACGGCGCGGCGAGTTTTTGCTCGGGGATGCTTTTTGTTTGGGAGTTGGAAGTTAAGGGGTAGGAACTGGCGGGGGCGGGTTCTCCCGAGGGGATTATCGGGGATTGCCCGTTGATGGTTGCCGGTTGCGGTGTTACTACCACGGGCAAAGAAGGAACCGCCGGAGTGGGGTTTTCTATGCCGTGGAGGACATCATCCCGGTTCAGTTTTTCTTCTTTTTCTTCCGCCGCCGGCGCTATCTCCATTGGCGATATTGGTGCTTCCTCGGAAGAAACTTCTCCCAAATTTTCTTCTTCCGTCGTTTTTTCGCGGATTAATTTGCGTAATCCTTCAAAAATTTCCGAATTGACGTCATTAACCAAAGAAGACGCTTCTTCCAGAGAGATTGAGAGTTCTTCAATGAGCGTTTCTGAAAATTTACTCGTATCAATTAGATTTAGAAGCGCAAGCATGGTAATATCCTTCATTTTGCTCAACTGGTCTATGTGAAGGTTATGGCGCCTGCCTATCTCAAGCGATTTATCGGAAATAAAAGAACTCGCTATAGCCCCCCGGAATTCTTCCGGAAGCGCCGCGATTGCCTGCTCCAATTGTTCATTTGTGTATTCAATCATGGCTTTTTTTCTTCACCGCCGCCGGCCGGCTTTTCTTCTTTTGGCTTGGGTTCTCCACCCCTCATTTTTTCAAGTTTTTCCTTCTTGTCATCTCTTTGTTTTTGCAGTGCCTCCAGTCTTCTGGCGGTTTCCCTGCCGTTTTTCTTTTCTATCAATTCTATCCTTTTCGTTAAATCAATTTTTCTGTCAACGTCGGATTCCAGGAGCACGACTGCGTTGTTTGATTCCCTTGTGAGCTTTTCCACGGCCTCTTCTATATTGCCTACGGTTATCTCTTCAGGAAGCCCGGCCTTTTTAAGCAAATCCTTCAATTTGGTTTCAATCTTGTCGACGTCCGCTTCCAGTTTGCTTAGTTCTTCTGTAGACTTATTTATTTTATCCGCCGCCTCAATATCCCCCCTGATGCTTGCCGGCATACTTACCATCTTCGGAGTTCCCTTGATTTGCGCGACGAAAGATTCCTTATTGCTAGCGGTTATTTGTTTTGCCGTTTTGAACGTACCCCCTTCTTTTTCCACATATCGCTTGGAGTATTCGCTTACCAATTCTTCATGCGATTTGCCTGTGGCCTGAACCAAATCTACCGGAGAAATATTCGGATACTTATTTTTTATTTCTTCTTCGGCGTATTTTCTCGCCTCCGCACTCTGAGTTTTCTCAAACTCAGCTTTTCTTTTAATCCCTTCTTCTTTTGTTTCTTTAAACTCAATAAGTTTTGCTTGGGCTTCGCGAGCCTTTTTCCTCTCGTCAATGGCGCCAGCGAATCCGCCCTTGCCACCAGCTTTCCCGAGGTCAATTCCGGCCCCGGCCGTTTTAAGTATGGCCCCGGCTCCCGGGAGGCTTGCTCCCCTTACATCAAAACTTCCTTTCGCGGCTTTATCTGTTAATTGAAGTGCACGCATAGCCATTCTTCCACGGAAGCTGTCCTCGGTTGCCAGTTCCTGAAATCCCTTTTGTCTCGCCATGAACGCCGCCCCGCGACCGAGGAATTGCCTCCCCATAAACCCGCCGACGCCGCCGACTGCCATGCCGACCGCTTTCTGCCCGAAACTGGTAAAAGAATTGCCAAATTCTCCGGACAAGCTTTTCGTAATTTTAAGCGCCGTTATGATAAGGGCGATAAAAAGCGCGAAATAGAAAATGATTCCCGAGGCTCCACCCGAGCCGGCTATGGCGGCGGAAAATCCTCCCGCCGAAGGGGTGGCTCCGGAGAGAGCGTTTAGTCCGGAACCTTCTGTCATTTTAAGAATAATCCATATGAAAAGGAGGAATACCGGCGCGACCAGACTTTGGTTTATGAGAGCGTTCCACCACTTGCCGGAATATTCTCCCAGCCGCGGCACCCAAGCGCCGACGAACCCTATGGGAGAAACGACCATCAGAAATATTAAAACTACCGTTCTCGCCAGGAACATTAGTCCGGCGAGGAAAAACACGACCGCCGTGATGAGTATAAAAATACTTCCGAAAACCGATATTGAAAGTATCGCAAGAAAATCAAGCCCGTTTTTAGTTCCCGGGTCTTTGAAAATCGTGGTTAATTGCAGTTTCTCCATAAACTGGTCGGAAATGCCGGCGTCTATGGTATTGCCTCCGGTAATGCCGTTATAAAACTGAAAGGCGATTACGTTTGAGGAATCGATTATCACCTGAGTGAAAAACAAGCTGAAATTTATGAGAAGAGCCGAGATTATAATGCTCCCCAAAAGTTTCCGGTCGTCGCCCAATTGAAGAATCGTTTTGATGGCAATCCAAAGAATGACGAAGATGAAGACGATATTTAAAAGGTCGCGCACTACAACCCATGAATCCTGTATCCCAAGTAGTTTGGTTCTTTCCGATATATTGAGGGTGAACTGCATGGATAAGTCAAAAAATGCGGCAGTAACTTTTAGGGCATACGACATTATCGTTAAAATCGCATTGGCAATTGCCGGCAAGGGGCCGCAGTCTATGGGGCGGAGGAAAATATCAATAACACCGGGGATTAATGTCCCGCAGGGTTTTACTGATGCCGCGGTTGGCGTTGGCTCGGGGACAACTGGGTCGCCGGCATCAGTTTGAGCTGTCGCGATGAGTGGTGATGGCCCAAAACCATACGGAGCGGCAACCGCAACCAAGGCGACCAACACTATTAATATATAAAGTGTTTTTTTCATTTAGCCTGGAATTTGTCCCGAGGGGGCGGTGTTCTCTGACGGACTTCTTTCGCTCTTGCAGCCAGTCACGGCGCTACCCACCGCCGCGGCTTTCGACCTTATAGTGTCGCGCTCCGTCTCCGCGCTGGAAGCATGGCTGGGATTAGGAAGCCTCGCGGACATCCTCTGGTAAAGGTCCATTATTTCTTTTGCCGAGGAGGTATCGGTATTTGCCAGAGTTTTCTCCATTTTTTCCAACTCCACAATATCGAGCTCAAGCGCCCTGACTTCATCTTCGTATTGCGCGGCTACTCCCGCAAAATTGCTTATTTTTGGTATGTCCGGGTCGGAAAGATAAAACAAATTAGTACATTTTGGGCCGTTTGGTTCGCCCGACGGGGCGGTTGATGAATGTCCCGACCCGGTATACGTTGGGATGTTTCTTGATTCCGATAGTCCTGTTATATAGCTTTTTATCCAACCTATGCTTTCTCTGCGCGCGACTGCATATCTGACGGCGGTAAGGCGGATACCCTCCAGTGTTTTTCTGGTGTTTTCGTCTATGGTAAATCGTTCGTTTATGCCGCCGATTATTTCACTTCCGACCTCGCTTGTAAGACGGTAAGTGAACCTATTCCCCTTATTTCTTGATTTAAGGTCTGAAAGTCCCATATTCAATATTTGCATTATTGCCGCTTTAAAAACCTGGCTCACCGCTTCGTTTACCGACTTGACCAACTCTGCCTGCCTTAAAGAACTTGCCGTAAGCTCGTTGGCGGCGGCGCCGACATAGCTTGCGGGGCTTGTTACTTCCTCGTCGCACCAGACGACGTTCCCGTCCGAGTCTTTTCTGGTAGCGCTCGGGTCATCGTCCGGGCATTCTTTAACCGCCCCCCAGCCCTGCGACATAATCAGTTTTTCCTCTTCAATTTTTTGGTTTTCACGCGCCGCCAGTTCGCTTTTTGACGCAAGCACGGCTCCAAGCGAGCTATTTTGCGGGTTTCTGGAAAGAGAATCCCATCCGCCCCACCCTCCCTTTTTAAAATCTCCGTTCGTGAAGCTTTGGACGCGGGCGTTTTGTTCGGCCGCCGTTGTCGGGCAATCCTCCGCCGCGTTTTTTACGGTTGTTTCCGCGGTGCCGCCCGTTGTTTCGGCTTGTGCCGCGGCATCGGGATTGTCGCCCGACGTTGAATTGCCCGGCGTGAAATCATACTCTTGCGCCAGTAGAATTCTTTCTTCTCCCGCGTTCTCGGTGCTCCCTATAACCGCCGCCATCCCGCGGAAAAATAATCCGTTGATTCTTCCGAAGAAAGACCCCGCCTCTTTTTCTTTGGCGAGAGTTTCTTCTTTTAGTTTTTCCTCCGCCCGCGCCAGGCGCGCCGTGCGGTCGCCGGTTTCAAAATCAACATTATTAAATCCGATGCCGGACGCTACTTCCCTCGCCTCCTTTTTTCGCCGGCATTCCTCGGCAAGAACCTCGCCGATGTCGGTTTTTTTCTGTTTTGGCCTTACCAACTCGCGCGCGATGGTGCGGGCGTACATTATTGAGGCATTTTCCGCTTCAAGTATCAGCGCCGCCTTTTCCCTCTCCACTATGTTCCCGAAAAACCTTTGCGGATTTGATATGAAAAGAGGCTCTCCTCTGAACCCGCCGCGTATCCAGGTTAGGATGCTTTGCTTCATTTGCTCAAGGATTATTTGCGCCGCGGCATAAGCAAGTCCGTTGAAGCAGTCCTGAATCATACGCATCCTGTTAGTGTCGTCTTCAATCGGCTTGTTCGTTATGGGAACGGCGGAAGACCCACCGGCGCTTCCCCCAAATAAACTGCTGAAACTGATCTTGCTTGTAAGCCACCCGGCTACCAGGTTTGCGGCACACCCGGCGATTGCACTTTTTAGAAAAGAGGTTTGCGCTTCGGCTTTTTCAGGTATGGCGATTAAAGCAGGAGGAAATACTAAAAGGAATAAGAGGGTTAAGGAAATTACTTTTTTGCTTTTGCTTGAAGCCATGCGTCGGGTTTTTATCGTCTGTCCTTAATCGTTGCCGCCGTTTGAAAATAATTTTTCAAGGGCAAAAGACGCGCGTTAAAGCCCTTTGTTTAAAATGATACCACCCTTTTCCAGGTATGTCCCGATTTTTCCCAATATAACGGACATTTCTTTGTCTATGGCGCCGTACTCTATTATTCCCTCCATTCCCCCCATCGGCTCTTTGAAAATTCCCTTGATTTTTTGGAGAGCATCCGCCAGGTTTTGATATTCGTTTGCGAGCAAAAAATGGTCTTCGGCAATCGGGGCGGGGACATTCATGGATATAATTTTGTCCCCCACCGTTTTGTAGTTTTTTATGGCGAGAGATATTTTTTCCTCGTTTTCCGCGATATTTTTTGAGTATACGAATTCGTACACGAAAACAAGCTCTTTCCCGAGGCTCAGTTCTTCGTAAAGTGAAGCAATCTTTCTCAGATTTGAGACGTATTCCTCAAGGGACTGCTTTGTTTCGGGGACGATTTTCAGGAGTCTTTCATCATAGAATATTTTGCCGGGGTCAGGCGAAATCCCTTGCGCTATTTTTTGGGATAAATTTTTAATTGTTTCCTCGTCCAATTCCGCCGTTTCCCCTGCGGAGATGTTCCCCAGAACTTCTTTTGTAATCTGGTAAATTTTCCCCGAAGGATTGGCCGCCATCTCGCCGCCGTTTGCCCGACTGTTTTGAATAACGGCCATCTTTTTTGATATTTCCTCGTTGTCGGGGATGCCGTCCCCGTCCGTATCTTTTTTCAGAGGGTCGGTTTCCCACAGGCGTTCTTCCCAATCCGGCACCCCGTCCCCGTCCGTATCCTGTTTTATGAAAACCGCGAGGTCATTTTTTGATTTGGCTTTGTCCCCCGCCAAATTCAATGCAGGGAAAGTTCCCCCGGACAAAAAATATGCCGCGGCAATGATTCCAAGCCCGACAGCAAGCGCTCCCCATATTTTTTTATCAACTAAATTTAAGTAATTCATTATTGTTTTAATTATATCACTAGCCACCAACTAAAAAGCTTCCTAGTTTCTGCCAACCACCAACTGTTTCATCAGGCATTTCCATTTGTCTATGGTTAAATCTTCCGCCCGAGCATTTACGGGGACATTGCACGAGGATAATGCCTCGGCGGTTTTTTCTTTGCCAAATACCATGGATAAATTTTTTGAAATAATTTTTCGCTTGTGCGCGAATCCGGCGCGCAAAATTTTAAAGAATTTGTCCTCGTCCCTTTTTGTTTTTAGGCTTTCTTTGGAAATGTTTTCAATAACAAGAATCGCCGAGTCTACTTTTGGCGGAGGGTTGAAGCTTCCGCGCTTTACTGTCGCTATATATCGCGGCGTTCCGTATATTTTTACCGAAATGGAAAGTATTGATTCTTTCTTGTCTTTCGCGCAAATACGCTCCGCCACTTCTTTTTGCACCAGAAGAACCATTCGTTCCGGCTGGTGTTTTGCGGACAGGAATTTCCGGAGAATCGCCCCTGTTATGTAGTAAGGAATGTTGGCAATTAGTTTGTAGTTTGCCTGCCTGCCGCGTTCCACCCGGCGCAGGCAGGTAGTTTTTAGTTTGTAGTTGGAGAAATCAAAATCCAGAATATCCCCCTGAACAATTTCAATCCTCCCATTTTTTATTTCAGGCGCGAATTTTTCACAAAGAGACGGGATAAGCTCCATGTCTTTTTCGACCGCGATTACCCGCGCGCCGGAAAGGATGAGTTCTTCCGTAAGAATTCCTTTGCCGGGGCCTATCTCAAGCACGGTACCGTTTGTTTTGATATCGCCCGCGCTTATTATTTTTGACAACGCGCTTTGCGACGTCAGAAAATGTTGGCCTAAGTATTTTTTTGCTTTCATGTGTTTCTAAAAACTCAAAACTAAAAACTATTCTATATGTATAACCTTGCCCGCGTTTTCCCGCTTTTCCTGCTCAAGAAGCTCCGGCGGCATGTCAAAAATAAATTCCGACGGTGTATTTACCTGCCGCGAACCGAAAACCGTGCGCATCGCGGCGTAGGAAAGAAATAGTTTTTTCTCGGCGCGGGTCAGCGCCACGTAAAAAAGCCGACGTTCTTCCTCCTCATCTTCTTTTGTCGCCCCTGTTCCGTTTACTCGAGAATGAGGGAAAAGGTCTTGTTCAAGTCCGGTGATGAAAACGTGGGAAAATTCCAGTCCTTTGGCGGCATGCACCGTCATTAGTTTTACTCCCCGCGCGTCTTCCGCTTTCACCTCCTCGGCGGCGAACAGCGCCGCGTCTTCCAGAAGTTTATCCGCGCCTTCTCCTAAGGGGAGCGTGTCATAGCGCGCGGCGAGAGCGGCGAGTTCATACAAGTTTCCCAGCCGCTCCTTGTCTTCTTCCGTCCCGCCCTGCAGTAATTTTTCCATGCCGGACTCCTTTATTATTTTTGTAACTATGCGCGACGGCGGTTCTTTGGGAATCGCGCCGGAAAGTTCGTCTATAAATTTTTTGAACTGCCCGAATTTCTCTTTTGTGCCGCGTGGGAGTTCCCCCGTTTTGCCGGAGGCGATTTTAAGAAAACTCATCTTACCGATGCCGCGCGGCGGATAATTTAAGGCGCGCTTCATGTCCGGCAAACTCTCCGGATTAAACGCCAAACGAAAATAAGAAAGAGCGTCTTTTATTTCTTTGCGGTCAAAAAATCTGACCCCCATCACTTGGTAAGGGATGCTAGCGCCAAGAAGCGATTCTTCAAAAACGCGCGATTGGAAGTTGGCGCGGTAAAGTACCGCGATGCGTTCCGGCTTCACCCCATTTCCCATAAGAGAAATAATTTTCCCCGCAACGAAGTTGGCTTCATCGGCTTCGTCCATCGCCTCAAACAACCCGATTCTTTCCCCCGAATCTTTCCTCGTGAAAAGAGTTTTGTCTTTGCGTATCGTGTTTTTCTTTATGATTTGATTGGCGGCTTCCAAAATGTTCCCGCTTGAGCGGTAATTTTCTTCAAGAACGACAACTTCCGCCCCTGGATAATCCCGTTCAAAATTAAGAATGTTTTTCATGTTGGCGCCGCGCCATCCGTAGATATTTTGGTCGCTGTCGCCGACAACGCATATATTTTTGTGTTCATTCGCCAAGAGTTTTGAAAGTTCGTACTGCGCTTCGTTGGTGTCCTGGTATTCGTCTATGTGGATGAACCGGAAACGCTTGGCGTAATTTTCCCTTACCTCTTTATTTTCGCGCAAAAGACCGACGGTTTTTGATATTAGGTCGTCGAAATCAAGAGCTTTGGATTCCGCAAGTTTTTTTTCGTACCGCACCCAGATGCGGGCGAGTGTTTTCGGGAAAAATCCTTCCGCGTCCCGCGCGAATTCTTCCACCGAGACGAGGTCGCCTTTATAGCGGGAGATTACGTTTCTTATCCTGCGCGGCTCAAATTGTTTTACATCAAGGCCTTCGTCGTTTATGGCTTCTTTTACGAAAGAGACGCTTTCGCCCTCATCAAGAATGGCAAAATGCCGGGAAAGGCCGAGCAATTTTGCCTGTTCTTTGAGTATGTAAACTCCCAATGAGTGGAATGTTTTTATGATTGGCGACTCATCTGAAGAAATAGCCCCCCCTTCTTTATTAAGAAGAGATAAAACGCGCTCACGCATTTCGGCCGCGGCTTTGTTGGTAAAGGTGACGGCAAGAATTTCCTGCGGCACTACGCCCCCGCGGATGAGAGAAAGTATCCGGTGGACGATTGTTTTGGTTTTCCCCGCCCCGGCACCGGCCATGATTATAAGCGGGCCATTTTTATGCGCCGCCGCCCGCGCCTGCTCCTTATTTAGCGATTCCCCGATGATTTTCATCCTGTTAGAAGTTAAAGATTAAGGATATTTTACTAAGAATGAAGCCGTAAGGCGCTACTCTCCATTAAGCACTTTTAATAATTCTAACGATAGGTGAACTTCTGGCAGGATTCATGGGGAAACTATATCACGTCTTTTATTTGTCTTTTTAAATACCGGCGTTTTTTGTCGGGGCAGTATTTATTGGCGACGTAGAGCGAGAGAAATACTGAAGTAACCTTTAGTATTTCCGAGCCGAGGAGCCAATATAGGCTTGTAATGACCCTGTGCTCTTGGCGCAGGGGCCTATATTTTGCCGTTTTGCCTTGGGTTTTTATGTTCACACCCCCTGCGCCCGCCTTGCTTGACTTACGCCCCCCCTCTCTATAGCATTTAATATAGGGTAAGAATGAATGAATATACGGTAAATGGCTTGGTTAAGCCATTTTGTCAGTCTATCGGATGAAATTACCTTAAAAATTGCCATATTTCAGGAAAGTTACAGACATCTTTTGGTCGTCCTGTAACGGAATAGGACAATTGCTATTTTAGGCTTATTTTCCTTCATAAAAAAGACGAAACCGCCGCAGTAAGACTTTCTGGCTGGTTTCTGAAATATAAGAAATTTTTATTTCCGGCTGCCCCGGCATTGGCTTTTTTTCTTTACGCCTCGGTTTTACTTTTTTCATCCCCCCTTTCCGCCGACGCAGGGGCTTTTTCGTTTCTCGAGGGCTTAATAGGGAAAAAACAAATAAAAGAAGAGAAAAATTCACAAAATATTCCCCTTCTTGCCGCCAGTTTCGGCCCCGAAATCTTCTCCCGCGGGGGTGGTGACATTAACATTTTTGACAATAAAGCCATATCGCCTGATGGGAGCCCCCTAGGCTCCGGGGAAGACTTGTTTCAAAACGAATCCGACCAAATTAGCATTTATGTGGTCCGAAAAGGAGACAATATTTCTCAAATCGCCAAAATGTTTAACGTTTCCCCGAGCACCGTGGTTTGGGCGAACAATTTAACAAACGGTACGATTTCCGTAGGACAAACTCTCGTCATTCTTCCGGTTTCCGGGATACGGTACACAATAAAAGAGAACGATACGGTTAAAAAAATAGCCGACAAATATAAAGCCGATATCGGCGAAATTCTTGTTTTCAACGGGATATCGCTTGAGACAAAGCTTCGCGCCGGGGACACTATTATAATTCCTGACGCGGAAGGGGGTGTCATTCCGCAGTCATTGGCAAAATCAAGCCGCCCGAAATCTCGCCTTCATGACTCCGGCGGGCCTTTTCTTGACGGTTATTTCATAAGGCCGGTTGTCGGGGGATATCGTTCACAGGGACTCCACGGGTATAATGCCGTGGACCTAGCCGGCTTGCCGCAAGGAACTCCGATAATTGCGGCAGCGGCTGGCGACGTTATCATAAGCAGGCAGGGCGGCTGGAACGGAGGATACGGAAACTACATTGTTATTCAGCACAATAACGGGACGCAGACCGTCTACGGCCATTTGGTCAGTAACGTTGCCGGAGTAGGCTGGCATGTTAATCAAGGCCAGCTTATTGGATACTTGGGCAACACCGGCCGCTCTACCGGGCCGCATGTCCACTTTGAAATTCGCGGAGCGAAAAATCCGTGGGGGAACTAATCGTTGGCGAGTTTAAAAAACTTTAAGTAATTGATAACAAGAAATTAAAATAAAGTCCTGCGCATGACCATTTGTTACTTGTTATAAGTTACTTGTTTCTATTTTGCTCTCGGCCTGTATTGAAATGCGGCGAGAGCGTGCGATTCTTCCACTTCATCGCTTTCGTTTAAGTCGGCGATAGTACGGGCAAGTTTTATCATTTTATGAAAACCCCGCGCGGATAGATTAAGGCGGGTAGCCCCGGTTTCAAATATTTTTTTAACCCTGGGCGCGAGGTCTACGATTGAAACCAGGTCGCGCGCGCTCATTTCGCCGTTTAATTTTATTTTTTTGCCGGCCCCGGCGAACCTTTCGCGCTGGCGCTCCCGGGCTATCATTACCCTTTCACGGATTTTTGCGCTCCCTTCACCGGACTTTTTCTTTTCGGAAAGTTCCCCGTAATCAACCGTTTCAACCGGAAGCCACAAATCAATGCGGTCGACAATCGGGCCGGAAAGCTTTCTTTTGTATTTCAAAATATCTTGCGGGCGGCAAACACACCTGATTTTAGGCGATTCGTAAAACCCGCACGGGCAAGGATTCATGGCGGCGACTAAAGTAATGCGCGCCGGGAAAGTCGCCGAACCTTTCGCGCGCGCTACGCTTATTTTCCCGTCTTCAAGGGGCTGGCGCAGGGATTCTATCACCCTCTTATCAAATTCCGGGAATTCGTCCAGAAAAAGAACCCCGCGGTGTGCTAGCGTTATTTCTCCAGGACGCGGGATTGCGCCGCCGCCGACGAGTGATACATATGACGAAGTATGGTGTGGCGCGCGGAACGGCGCCGCAGTAACAAGTTCTCCGTCGGATAGTCCCGCGACGGAATGAATGCTTGTAACTTCAAAAATTTCTTCTTCGGAAAGAGGAGGGAGTATTCCGGCAAACGCCCGCGCCAGCATCGTTTTGCCCGTTCCCGGCGGGCCATACATGCCGACGTTGTGCCCGCCCGCCGCGGCGATTGCGAGTCCCCCCTTAGCGAATGCCTGCCCGCGTATATCTTCAAACCCAACACCGGAATCGGATTCTTTGTACCGTATTTCCGTTTTTGGGCTAGCGCTCAATTTATTCCCCTTTTCCTTTTGCGAAAGATGTTTTATGAGAGCATTCAAATCTTTAACCGCGAAAACCGAGAGCTCGTCCCCGATAAGCGCCGCTTCCTCGGCATTTTCTTCCGGAACATAAAGCTCCTGGAATCCGCGCTTGGCCGCCTCGCGCGCAATCGGCAAGACTCCGCGCACCGGCCGTACGCCGCCGGACAAAGAAAGTTCCCCGACAAAAAGTTTTCCGTTCGGATTGAAAGAAATTTCTCCGGATGCGGAAAGATACGAAAGCGCGATAGGCAAATCAAATGACGGACCTTCTTTTTTAAGTTCCGCCGGAGCCAAAGAAACGACGACCTTTTGATTTTTCTGTTTTGGCGAGCCGAGGCCTGAATTTTTTATCGCCGCGCTTACCCGGTCGCGTGCTTCCTCAACGGCTTTGTCGGGGAGGCCGACAACGGAGAATTGGTAAAGTCCCCGGGCAATGTCCGTTTCAACGGAAATTATATGAGCAGTGAGGAGATTCGCCTGCGCCGAATAAATCCTCGATATCATTGCGCGATATTACTTCATGTGCGCCATGCAGGTGCGGGCGCCGGGGTTAGCCTTAAGCCGGGCGGGTTCAATCGGATGGTCCCCTTTTTCACAAATCCCGTAAGTTCCTTTTTCAATTTTTGACAGAGCGCGGTTTATTTCCGAAAAGCGGATTTCCAGTTCATTTTCCGTGGAAATTCTTTCTTCCAAGTCCTCTATGCGGTCTGCGGCTTCGTTTTTATCGGAATTGAGGATATCCATATTGGATTGTGTCGTTTCCCAGTCGTTTTTACTGCCGGGAACCTTTCGTCCAAGGGAGCTAAGCTCATTTTCCAAAAGAAGCTTTTCGTCCAGAAGTTGTTTTTTAAACTGTTCGGTATTTATTTCCATAGGCGCATAATATCATATTTTTGTTTGATGCAATTTACCGTGCCTGATTCTTTCCGGCCGCGCTCAATCGGTCAATAACCTCGCTTAACGTGTCTTCGTGGGAGGAGATAACAATGGTTTTTTTGTCGGGGATTGCGTAAATAATGGAAACCGCTCCGTTGTTGTCGTACAGGACCCTGGCATCCCTGTTTTTTATTACGATATCGGAAAAATCTTTCTCTAAGAGGTATCGGTTTTCATCCGATATGGTTTTACCAAAAAGAGGCAGTAAGTCTCCCGCCATGTCGCGTTCCCACCTCAAAAGTCCGAGAAAGGCATTTTCATAAAAATCGGTTTTAATAACCAAAAACGCCTGATTGCCGTCCCACGAATGAATGCCCAGCATGAATTCTGGCGATAAAGACCGCTCAAGAATTCCGGGCATGTGTGTCCCCATGGCCGAAATCAGGCCATTAACATTAAGTTCGGTTTTTATGTCCCCGGAAATTTCCATGAACCTTATTTGCTCAATAGTATTTAATTTTAACGTTGATTGGTTGGTTTCTTTTGAGACCTCGCTTATTATTTTGGAGCGCGACGCTTTTGCCATTTCTATCGCTTTTTCTTTTTCTGCGAATACTATGGACGGAGTTTTTTGTTCCTGCGGCTCTTGATTTGCATTTTGCCTCTCAAAAAACATAAACCCGAAAAGAACAATACCGCCCGCCAGCGCGACAACGGAAGCAAAAACAAAAAAAGAATTTTTTCCCGTTTCCGCCCCTTCAAAATGAAATTCCTTTTCTCTTTTTTTCTGTTCGGCAATGGCGATTGAAACGACAGAACCCTTTTTTTCTTTCATTGCCGAAGCGATGTCGCCTTCAAGCGTGCGAACTACGCGCGAAGGAATGCTTGATAGCGCCGCCGCCGCCCCGCCCGCCGATTCTATTTTCCCCTCTTCGGAGATATTTATTGTTTGCTGACCCTCGGTCATATTTATTTGTTTATTCCCCCGCCGGAAAGACCCTTTTTGGCGGCAAATTCCGGGTCGGCTTCTCTTATTGAAAGATTAATTCGTCCGCGCATGTCTATTTCTTTTATAACCACAGGGACTTTCTCTCCGACGGAAACCGCGTCGGAAACTTTTTCTATTCGGAACGGCGCGATTTCAGAAATATGAACCAGTCCCTCGGCGCCCGGCGCGAATTCAACGAACGCGCCGAAATCAAGAATTCTGGTTACTCTTCCTTCAAACCTTTCCCCTTTTTTATGTTCATGAGTCAGCTCTTCTATCGCTTTCAGCACTTTTTCGGCGGAGCCATTCCGCCCGACTATCGTAACGATGCCATCTTCGGCAATATTTATTTCCTCGGCGCCGGTTTTATCTTTGATGCCGTTTATGGTTTTACCGCCCGGGCCGATGACGGTGCCGATTTTTTCCGTGTTTATTTTTGCGATAAGCACGCGCGGAGCGAACGGTGAAATTCCTTCGCGTGGTTTCGGCATGGCGCGCTCAATCATGTCCAAAATATGCACTCTCCCTTCACGGGCTATGTTTAACGCTTCGCTTAAAACATTGACCGGCACGCCTTCAACTTTTACGTCAAGTTGAATCGCCGTTATCCCGCTTCTTGTCCCGGCTACCTTGAAATCCATGTCTCCATGATGGTCTTCCGGCCCCTGAATATCCAAAAGAATTTTATATTTTCCCGTTTTTCCGTATACGAGCCCTAGGGCGATGCCGGCAACAGGGCGCGTTATCGGTACTCCTCCGTCCATTAGCGCGAGAGATGACGCGCAGACGGAGGCCATGGAAGTTGACCCGTTTGATGACATTGATTCCGAAACAATTCTGAGCGTGTACGGGAATTCCGTTTCGCTCGGAAGTACCGGGATGAGAGCTTTCTCCGCAAGTGCACCGTGCCCGACTTCGCGGCGGTTTGTGCCGCCGATTCTGCCGGTTTCTCCGGATGAAAAAGGCGGGAAATTATAATGATGCATGAAACGTTTTTTTTCTTTGACCTCAATCCCGTCAATAAGCTGGGCTTCATCCGGGCCGCCCAAGGTTAGAACCGAAAGCACATGCGTTTCACCGCGGTAAAAAATTCCAGTGCCGTGGAGTTTTTCGGAAATTCCTCCCGCTTCCGCCTCTATTTGGCGGATTTCATTGAATCCCCTTCCGTCGGCGCGGATATTTTTTTCAAGCGCGCCCTCTTTTAACGCGTCATTTATTGCGTTTTCGTAATATTGCGCCGCCAGCGCGCGCGATTCGTCGGGGATTTTTTCTTTGACTATGGATAGCCAATGGTCTTTTAGTTTTTCTATGTGGTGCCAGCCCGCTTCTTTGGAGAAAACAACTTTTTCAATTTGCGGGGCGATTTCATTTTTGAAAATTTTTACAACTTCTTCTTTTAGAGCGCTTTTTTCTATTATTTTTTTTGGGACGCCTCGTTCGCCTATGATTTTTTTCTGAAAAGATTCAAGATTTTCGATTTCTTTTACCGCAAGCGTAAGCGCGCGGGTGATGTTTATTTCGCTGATTTCCCGCCCGCCAGCTTCAATCATATTTATGTTCCCGTCTTTGCCCGCGGCGACAAGGTCGAGGATATCATCTTTGCTTTCGCTAAACGGCGGGTTCACCGAAAATTCTCCGCCAGCTTCCGACCCTATTCTGACGGCGCTTACCGGCCCTCCCCACGGGATATCCGATGTCGCAAGCGCGATTGAAGCGGCGTTGAGCGCCAAAACATCCGGGTCGCTATCGCCAATTGAAAGAACGGTTATGACTATTTGCACTTCGTGTCTTAAATCATGGTCAAAGAGAGGCCTGATGGCGCGGTCAACCATTCTGCCGGAAAGTATCGCCGTGTCGCTGGGTTTCCCTTCGCGGCGCACGAAGCGGCTGCCCAGAATTTTCCCCGAAGCATAAAATCTTTCCTCGTAATCAACCGTCAAAGGGAAAAAATCGATTCCATCTCGTTTGTCTTTTGACATTGTCGCCGTGGCGAGCACCACCGTGTCTTCCATGGAAAGCATTACCGAACCGTTTGCCTTAGAAGCCAAGTCAGAAAATATAACGTGAAGTGTTTTGCCGCCGACCTCCGCGCGATATTCTTGTTTTTTCATATTCCTCATTATATCGCCAAACGCCCGTTAAAAAAACGCCCACTTGAAGAGCGTTTTTTCTTAAGTATTATATTTATTGTTTTTTATTCTCGTAGCGCGGCCTGATGACATACTTTCTCGGGTCGTCGCACATATCTATAAAATCATCAACCGCCTCTTTGAGTTTCATTGACGAAGATTTACCGAAAGAAATGACTTCAACCTGAACTCCGTTGAGTTTCAAATATTCCACCAGCGGGACAAAGTCGCCGTCGCCGGAGGCGATGACAGCGGCGTCGAGTTTCGGCGCGAGCTTGACCGCGTCTATGGCGAGTCCGACATCCCAGTCTGCTTTTTTGGCTCCGCCGGCGAAAACCTGAAGGTCTTTTGTCTTAGTTTCAATCCCCAGTTTTCCCAGCGCGTCGAAAAAGTTGGCTTCCTCCCTGCTCTCGGTGGTTATGACGTAGGCGATGGCGCGCACCAATTGGCGTCCCGCAACCGCTTCTTTCATTATTGCCGCGAAATTAACGCGAGCTTTGTAAAGGTTTTTGGCGCCGTGGTAGAGATTTTGAGTATCTATAAAAATTCCCACGCGCTGATTTTTTTGCTTAATTATTGCCATGTTTACCCTGTTAAATAGGCCGTAGGCCTAACCCCGCCACAGCGGAGCATTAAATATTAAAACTTACTAACTTAAATATATCACCCCGTTAAACAATCTTCTCCCCTCGCAATGGCAGAGTTATTTAACAGAGTTTCGTAAATCAAGACTAACTGCCTTGATTTACTTCAAATTAAATTTTTTGCTAACGGTCTTGTAGCGCTCTTTGTGTTTGCGCTCAAGATATTTCAAATGAGTTCGGCGGTCGGCAACCATTTGAATAAGTCCGCGCCGCGAATGGTTGTCTTTTTTATGTTTCTTCAAATGGCCCGAAAGTTCCTCAATTCTTTTTGTGAGGATGGCAATCTGCACTTCCGGAGACCCGGTATCTTTTTCGTGTACCTGATGTCCCTTGATTACTTTTTCTTTTTTCTTTCCTTTTAACATTGCTTTAAATTTATCACAAAAAATACGTATTTGCAAGGATTCCCCGCGGTTTGTTTAAGAGTAATATAAAAATATGTTTTTGTCAAATATGTTACAGAGGTGTTGATTATTTGTTATTGTGCGACGCTATAGTGTGAGATAATGAAACAATGAGCAAGCTAAGTGACCTGAAACGCCAATTTCTGGAGCATATAGAAATCGAGCGCGGGCGCAGTTTAAAGACGGTCGAAAATTATAGCCGCTATCTGGATAGATTTTTGTCCTTTATAAAAAGTGACTCCCCCAGAGCCATAACGGACAATTCTGTTCGTGAATACCGTCTTTGGTTAAATAGGCAACCAGGGAATGGCGGAGTCAACGAAACACTAAAGAAAAAGACCCAGAATTATCACCTTATAGCCCTAAGAAGTTTCCTAAAATACTTGCGCAAGCGCGAAATAGACGCCCTTTCGCCGGAACGAATTGAACTGGCCAAAGTTTCCGAGCGCTCGCTTGACCTCATAGAAGGAGACGAGCTTTCTCGGCTTTTGAGTTCCCCATCCGGGGATGACATAAAAAGCTTGCGGGATAAGGCGATTCTTGAGCTTTTTTTCTCAACCGGCCTCCGGGTATCCGAGTTATGCTCGCTTTCCCGAGATATTGATTTAAATAAAGATGAATTCTCAATTCGCGGCAAAGGAGAAAAGGTGCGGGTTGTTTTCCTTTCTTCCGCTTCAAAGGAGGCGCTCCGCGCTTATCTCGGTAAAAGAGTTGATGTTGATGACGCTTTGTTTGTTCAGCATAGTCCGTCCTCCAAATCAAAGGAAGATTTACGTCTTACTCCCCGTTCCATAGAGCGTATAGTCAGGCATTACGCCGCCAAAGCCGGAATATCAAGAAAGGTAACGCCGCATGTTATAAGACATAGTTTTGCCACCGATTTACTCCAGAATGGGGCGGATATCAGGAGCGTCCAGGTAATGCTGGGGCATGCCAATATTGCCACGACTCAGATTTATACGCATGTGACGGATAAACAGCTAAGGGACGTTCATAAAAAATTCCATAGCCGTAAAAAATAAAAGGTATTTTTGCTATACTTTCACAATGAACATCATCTCTTGGAACGTAAACGGGCTTAGGGCAGTCCATAAACGTGGCGATTTTAAGTGGATTTTCAAGGAAAGGCCGGATATTTTGTGCTTACAGGAGGTAAAAGCCGAGCCGGAACAATTACCGGAAGAAATCCGCCAAATCCCGGGATACTTTTCATATTTTTCCCATCCCAAAAACGGCAAAAAAGGATACAGTGGAGTCGCTATTTATTCAAAAATTGAACCGGAGAAGGTGGAATATGGAATGGGACAGCCCGCCTATGACACCGAGGGGCGACTTATTGCCGCTTATTACAAGGATTTTGTTTTGCTGAATGTTTATTTTCCAAACGGCGGTGGCGGGCCGGAACGGCTTAAATACAAACTGGAGTTTTACGACGAGTTTTTGAAATTTATTGAGAAACTTCGCAAAAAGCACAAAAATATAATTTTTTGCGGTGACATAAACACGGCCCATGAAGAAATTGACTTGGCCAGACCCAAGGAAAATGAGAAAAACACAGGGTTTTTGCCGGAAGAGCGGGCGTGGCTAGACGAAGTCGTTTACCACGGTTACGTTGATATTTTTCGCCACTTCTACCCCGCTAAAAGCGAATCCTATACATACTGGGACATTAAAACAGCCGCCCGTGACCGTAATGTCGGCTGGCGGATTGATTATTTTTTCACCACACTGGAAATGCTTAAAAAAGTTAAGGGGGTTAAGATTCTTTCAAACATTTACGGCTCGGACCATTGCCCGGTGGAACTAGAGTTGAAATAACCCTATAAAATAAAGCCAAAAAAATCCAAGGGCATTCCTTGGATTTTTTTAACTAAAGAGATTTAATGTATCTTTTCATGTTAAAAGGCCTTACTCTCTCGCTATTTTTTAGATAAAGGGGATGATGGGGGTGGCCGTCTTTAGATTTTTTACCTATACAGACCCATTCACATTTATATTTTTCGAGCAGTAAATGTATATCCCTTAAGCAGTTTTTTAGATACTCTCTTTTAGTAATTAATGTTCCCCAAGCGGCAAGAATCTTTATCTTTCCCCCGCGCGACTTCACTAGTTTCTCAATGCTGTCCATATTTTCTTGATGTAATTTTTTGTCAAATTCAACGTGCAAATCATCTGGGTAAGTTGCTCTTTGCGGATAAATGTTAAGCATTATCCACCCGTCAAATTTATGCCGATTAGCTATCCTTTCAACCGATTTAACCGTGTTGTCTAAATTATTTGGTGCCGCTGTGCTTGGATTTATGCCAAAACAGAGCATCTGTTTTTTACCCTCAATCCCAAGCGTAAAACGTGCCGAATTATCCGAGACTTTTGTATAAATCCACTTCATTTACTTGACCCAGTGCCGCTTTCTTATCTCGGCTACCTCTTTCGCCTCCTCTTCCTCTTTCTTCTCCTTTCCCCTCTCCCCGATGTCCTTTAGGGCCGTATCGGACATTTTAGATAACTCTAATGTCCTTTTATTTAAATATTCTTCTGTATTAAGATTAGGGTCTTCAAGGACATCTTCCAAAAGGGCGTGTAAAATCCAGCCAACACGCGGTCCCGGTGTTTCCCGTGTAACCTCCATTACCCCAGCCCCATCAATTTTAAGCATTCCAACCGATACCGGTGCTCTCATTGCCTCTTCTATCATGGCTTCATATTTCCTTAACCTATAAGGCTTTTCCTTTGGCCTGCCCATGCCAATACGGTCACAGGCACGTACTTTCATTAAATCCCAGACATTCTCCGGGCCAACGTTTTTCACAATTCTTCTAACTGCGGATAATGTTATTTTATCTATATCAGAAAAGAAAAGGTGGTAGCGAACAAGTTTTGAAACAGTATCAATTAGTTTCACGGGAAACTTAAGTCGCTCCATTATCTTTTTTGTTACACGTGAACCAACCACATCATGTCCATAAAATGTGTAGTCTTTCTTTTCATCAGACCATCTTCGTGTTTCGGGCTTGGAAACATCATGAAACAGCGCGGCGAGTCTCACGTGTAACGGCCATTTATTATCAGCAGAATGCTGAAGTGCTCTTAAATTATGTTCCCAGACATCATAAATATGGTCGCCATTTTGTTTCACATGTAACCCTTTTTCTGTTTCAGGTGAAACGTATTTCAAGACGCCAAGTTTGTGCATCATAATAACGCCACTCATTGGTTTTTCAGCCATTACTATTTTCACGAACTCGTCCCTTATTCTTTCTTTAGAGATTGATTCAAGTGAATTAGCCTTATTTATCAATGCTTTTTCGGTGTTTTCCTCTATAGTGAAACCGGTTTCAGTTGCTATTCTTATTGCTCTTAGAATTCTTAAGGCGTCTTCGTCGAATCTTTCTTCCGGTTTTCCTACAGCACGTATAATTTTGTCCTTTATGTCCTTTTGTCCTTTATAAGGGTCAACTATTTGTCCCTTAGATGGATCATAGGCAATAGCATTAACGGTGAAATCTCGCCGGTGTAAATCCTCTTCCAAGTTAGCGACAAATTTTACAGTATCCGGTCGTCTTTTGTCGGTGTACTTCCCTTCCGCGCGGTACGGGGTTACTTCCACGACCTTTAATGTTTCGTCTTCCGTTTTCTCATTAACCACGCCGACTGTTCCATAATCATTTTCGTAGAATGTATTTTCAAATAATTTTTGTATATCCTCCGGCAGTGCGTTGGTGGTTATGTCCCAATCATTCGGCTTCTTGTCGCAGAGAGCATCACGTATGCATCCGCCCACGACATACGCCTCAAACCCAGCCTTTTGAAGCCGTTCTGTTACCAACAGGACCTCTTTTGGTATGGCTAATTTAGTCATTTTAGCGGAAATTTTAAGGGTTTATTAATTATTATTCTACATTATTTTTTGTTATTTCCCCAGCTAAACCGTATAATCGCAGTACGAGAGACATTTGCCCCTGTAGTGAAATGGATATCACGCGACGCCTCGAACGTTGTATTCCAGGTTCGAGTCCTGGCGGGGGCATAGCGAAGCGGAGCCACCGCAGCGGCGCAACTGCTTGCGCCGCGTCAGGACTCGAAAGCCGGAGTCATCCCGCTTTAGCGGGAGGCGAGGCGGGGTCGCGGCCTTTTGCGCAGGAAAAGAGCCGTGACCGAGTCCTGGCGGGGGCATCAGATAACTCACAACCTACAACTTACGACGAACAACTAATAAAAATACTTTTATTTTCCTCATTTTTCGTTTATATTATAGGTCGTAGGTTGTTAGTTGTTAGTTAAAAATGCGGGTATGGTTTAGTGGTAGAACACGTCCTTGCCAAGGATGAGACAGGAGTTCGATTCTCCTTACCCGCACAGGAGTTTTAAGCAGGCAAACTGCTTTGCCTGCGTGGAGAATCGAAAGGAGGAGCGGTGCCGAGCGAGTACGCGAGGCCGCGAGCCGGGGCTGCGACCGAGGCGAGCGACGGCGAGCCGAGAGTTGTAGCCGATTCTCCTTACCCGCACATGATTTCAAGCAGGCAGATCATTCTCCGCGTTTCCACAAAATGTCTCTTACAAAAGACAATAAAGAAAATTAAAATTGAATAGACAAATCGTAGAAATAAAGATTTATACGGCAAAACTGTGGATAAACCTGTTCACATGTGTATAAGGGACATAAACACAGATAAGATAAAAAGACACATTTAATGTCAGTAAATTAGTAATATATGGCTTTAAGTAAGGACATTTTAGTAAATTGTCCGTTTAAAATCTTCTTTAAATCATAAAATCAACTTTTTGTTTCACGTGAAACAAAAAGTTACCAAAGAAACATGTTATGAATGATTTTTTGCGCCTAGGGAGGGGAGAGGTCGGACGTGTTGGGGAAGAAATTGCCTCAATTTTTCTTGAGAATAAAGGATTTTTTATTGTCGGGAGAAATTACAGAAAAAAGTGGGGAGAAATTGATATTATCGCCAAAAAAGGGAACTCCATGCGTTTCGTTGAAGTTAAAACCATATCGTCTAGCGGAGATACTTCTTACATGCCGGAAGAAAATGTCCATTATAATAAATTAAAACGTCTGACGAGAACGATTGAAACATTTTGCGCCGAGCGCAGTTTTTACGGAGATTGGCAGATTGATGTTATCGCAGTATTCCTTGATGTTAATAAAAAAGAGGCGAAAGTTAGGTTTACGGAAAATGCCGCGGCGGGGTAGGGGATAGTATTTATTTTATGGTAAAATCCCCCTTGTCTGCCGCCCTCCTGCCGGCAGGCAGGTAACGGTAGTATATATGCTTTGGGGTCGAGACTTTTGTCGGAGTGTAGTATAACGGTAACCCCAGTAGGAGAGCGAAGCTCCCTACGGGGTAAATATATCTGGTTTGGGGATATTTTTTTTCTCGGGGCGTAGTATACCGGTAGTATATCTGGTTTGGGACCAGACGGACCGGGTTCGATTCCCGGCGCCCCGAGAAAGAAAATATCCGGAAGTCTGGGGGACTTCCGTGGGAATTTCCATTAGAAATTCAGACGGTCCGAGTTCTAGTCACGCGTCATTTACTGCTGTAAATGCGCGCGACCCCGCCTCAGCACGTCTGCCTCCGGCCCTTGCACCTTGCGGGCACTCGGTGCAAGCTCGGCACCCCGATAATAATCTCGTATAAGAAGATACTTAAAAGTCTTTAAAATGTAGCATTTTTTGGCGGGAATCTCGCCCTTTCACTAAATTACTGAGTACCTATGGCGTCAGTCATTATTTTGGTCAATTTTTGCCGTACCCCTTCGTTAAATTCTTTGGCCAGAGTTTCAACCGGCGTATTTAGAAAACTGTCTATTTTTTTGCCGTTTTCCGTCTCAAACGCTTTTTTTATGTAAGACGTCGCTATAGCGTTTAATTCGCGTTCCCCGGTCGTTTTTGAGTCCGTGGCGGTTGTTATAACGCCGAGAAGTTTCCCCGATATCAGGCTTACGATTGCTCCCCCGGAAGCCCCTTTTTGCGAAATGATATTGCCTTGTACGGAAAATATATCCGTTGCCCCGACATCTTTGAAATAATAAAGTTTTTCTATATTTGAAACGCTTGAGGCAACCCAAAGATTGCGCTCAATGGTTATTCCGCCCAGAAATCCGGCGGGATATGCGGCGAGGAGAACCGGCATTCCGGCGACAAAAGGATCATTCATTTCCATTTCTGCATAAGGAAAAGGCGAGGGGAGAGTTACGCCCTGCGTTATCATTCCGTTTATCCCGAGAAAAGCATAGTCATTTTCTCCTGTTCCCAGTGGACTTTCCTCTTTTATTTTCGCGGCGTTTAGAGAAAGCCAGCTTTCCGGAACGTAAAGGAGCTCAAGAGTGTAAGCGGGGATTGCCGGGCTCCCGGTGCGCCCCACGCAGGAAATAAAGTCTTTCATGTGGTAGTCCTTAAGCAAAAAATACTGGGCGATGTGGGCGTTGGTGAGGATAATTCCGGTGCCGCTTACAATTACCCCGCTTCCGGAAAACGGCTTCAAATAACCGTCCGTTTTGGTCGTGCAAAAAATATTTACAAGTTCGCCGCGAATTTTGTCGTTTTCGGCCGCCTCCGAAAGAATTTCGCCGCGTTCTATTTTTTGTATTGTTTCCAGCTTAAGCGGGGGATAGGAAGCGGTTTTAGCGGACGTTTTTTTCTTGGCCGGCGCTGTGGCAGAGGATGAAACCGGTTTGTTTTGCGGGCTTTTTTCCGTGCCGGTTGCCGTCTGAGTTTTTTGTTCCGGCTGTTTTACGGCAATTTCTATTTTTTGGGATTCTGCCGGCGGGGGAATCGGCTTTTCGCTTGAGTAATTTACGCCAAAAAGCGCGCTTATGCCTACGACCGCGGGGATTACTATTTTGGTCTTGATAAAGTATAGGAATGCCCCCATTTATTATTTTATTGGTGCGGGATGGGAGAATCGAACTCCCGACACCAGTTTGGAAAACTGGAGT
>JBBTQM010000024.1:0-1198 GCA_038065675.1 Patescibacteria group bacterium
AAATTCATCGGAAAGTGCTTGCCCTTGATGAACTGCGCGGTGAACGTGCGGTTGCAGGCACGGCACAAATACAGCTGGACGGTTTCCAATTTTTTCTTGCGGGTGCCTCTTTTTACGAATTCTTTGGAGTTGCAGTAGGGGCAGATGCTTGCTGTTTTTTCCGTGCCGATTATCTCACGCTTTATATCTTCGTTTTGGGAGGTTAAAATCTCACGAGTTTTGGAAAATCTGGCTATCTCGCGGCTAACCGTGATACGAAATTGAGCGATTTTTTCTTTTATTTTTTGAAATAAAATTATCATAAAAAGCTACGGAGTTGTGGTAGATGTTCCTGCCTGCGCAGGCAGGTCCGGCGTTGAAGTGGCAATAATGATTTCAGGAGTACTCGTAGCCACCAGCGGCTCTTCGACAACTGGCGGAGTTGTTGTTGCCATCGGAATTATATCGGGCGTTGTTGTAGAAGTTGCCGGCGGAACCGAGTCGCTTGCCGGAATAATCTCTGCTACCGTACCTGTATTTTGCGTCTGCCCACACGCCCCATCCGAGGTCTTAATCGCGCCTCCTTCTATATATATACATGTCGGGGCGGATGTCTGGCGGTCATAAACCGTGACTCCCGAGGCCACGCCCCCGCCGACGGTCAGCGCCTGCGTCTGGACGCTCTGCGCCGTTATATTGCCGTTTTCATCAATCTTCCACAACCCGTTCATTCCGGCGATGCTTTTGACATTCAAAATCGCGAATCCGTTCAAATTAAGGTCGGCGTTAAGCGTTGTCAGGTCAATCGTGCCTTGACTGGCTTGGAGAGTTGAAGTGGCCATTGTTGAACTCGCTATCTTCGCGTTCAATTCCTTTACCGCGTTAACCAAATACGGAACTATGAAATCGCTTTTTAATCCGAACATTCCCGAGCCCTCGTTAAAAATAACCGCTTCAGGAATAACACCTTGAACATCTTGCGCGATGAAGCCCAACTGATTCTTTTCTCCGACGATATAGTCAAACTTAGCGGGTTTGAGCTGCAATATTTTATCCAATCCGCCACCTAAATAGTTGATGTTTTCCTTAAGCCGGATATCGGAGGCGTAAACCCATGCAGAAGTGTTCAAATATCCGGTCCCGTCGATGTTTAATTTATAAGTGCCGGGAGTGGTCGTCCCGATGCCGACGTTGCCTGCTGTTGAAATAAACAAGCTTC
>JBBTQM010000025.1:0-38691 GCA_038065675.1 Patescibacteria group bacterium
CAGAATCCGGATTTTCCGGTTTTATTGATAAAATAATAGAGTTTTTTAAATAAGCTTATCCTGTTAGAAAATCACATCAAATGTGTTAAAAATAACAGATGATAAAACATTAAAAATATTAGAAAATTTATGCACTAATTTTCTAATAGGGCGGGATTGGTTTAGTGGCAGAATGCGACCTTCCCAAGGTTGAGACACGAGTTCGATTCTCGTATCCCGCATCAAATGAAATACCCACTAGTGGGTATTTCATTTGAATTGCTGGGAGAATACGTAGTATTCGAGAGAATCGAAAGACGGAGGCGCCTGGCGCCGAGTCGGGGTTGCGCAAAAATCAAGTATGATTTTATGCGTGACCGATTCTCGTATCCCGCATCAGTTTGGCACGTGTGCACGTGTGATATACTGGCTTATTAATAAATAGAAAATAAGTTATGAAGCAAGTAACGATTTACACCACACCGACCTGCACATATTGCAAAATGGCCAAGGAATTTTTTAAAGAGAAAAATATCCAATATCAGGAGTATGACGTAGTGAGTAATCTTGAGAAAAGGAAAGAAATGGTTGAAAAAAGCGGACAAATGGGCGTACCGGTTATATACGTAGGCGATGAGATGGTAGTCGGTTTTGACCGCGGAAAATTGCAAGAACTTTTGGGGGTGTAATAATCTATTAACGTAAAAAGCGCTTCCATTAGGGGGCGCTTTTTGTTATTGTTCGTTGTGAGTTACCGATTGTTTCGCCCTTATAGTTCAACGGATAGAACAGCTCCGTCCTAAGGAGTAGATGTAGGTTCAATTCCTGCTAAGGGCATATAAGCGAAGTATAATGTTTCGTTAAAGAAAGTAACTGTTTTGCTTCAGAGGACATGAATTGTCCGCAGATTTTATCCAAAAAACACCCAATTTGACGACACTTGAATCATTTTTGCAATAGGTATACAATTGTAAATTAGGTTAAACAAGCACTCAAAAGGAGGCTTTGTTCTTAATAGATTCAGGGTGAACGCCTGATTTTATCAATCCCAAGACAAAGATAGGGGGAAGTATCCCATGTGCAAAGTCCCGATTGTGTTCCTGGACGAAACAGGACACGAAACAAGGCGCGGCGAGATTGAAGTTTGCGAATTTGCCGAGAAGGAGCATCGTCTGATCGGCAAGGAAGCAAGCGTAATCGTGCAGCGCAGCACTTTCATGAAAGACGCCTCTGACTGCATCAAGAATTTGATCGGAGGCGCGATGGACCGCTTTTTCGGGTTCAGGGTCAGAGCCATCGACCCGGGGCCCGAATATCCCGTCGTGCGCATCAATCCCTCGGGGGACCTCTGGTATTGGCTTCCCAAGGGGTTGTGTCAGCAGCTGACGCAGGCGTTACCGGCGGCGGTCTGACTCGTTCCCATTCCCCCAACCCAAGCCTCCGCTCCCACGCGGAGGCTTTTTCATTTGTCGTTTAGGGGATATAATTTACAGGATGGATCCGGAAACAAAAAAAGTTCTTGAAGAAAATTTGCGCCTTTCGCAAGATACAAACGAAATAGTGCACAAGGTATGGGGGGCGCAAAGATGGGCGAGAGTTTTTCGCATTCTTTACTGGGTTTTTATCGCCGCCGCCGTTACCGGAGTTTTTTATTACATTCAGCCTTACATTCAGCCTTACATTCAAAGCATCCTTGGGGCATACAGCGGAGCCGCTTCCGGCATACAGGACATTCAAGATCGCGCGCAGGCGCTTCCCGATGCCAAAACAATCTCTAATTTTATCAATAATATAATAGGGTCGCAGTAATCTTGCGGCAACACGCAGATTGCGGTAGAGTTCTATTGTTAATTATTTTTTATTTGTTTGGATAGCTGTTTTGGTAGATAACATTGGTATGACGCTTGGATAGCTGTTTTGGTAGATAACATTGGTATGACGCTTGGATAGCTCAGTTGGTAGAGCATCGCCCTGAAGAGGCGGGGGTCCCCGGTTCGAGCCCGGGTCCAAGCACCATAAAACCAGTTGATAGTAAGCCTGCCTGCCGGAGCTTCGGCGCAGGCAGGTAGTTTGTAGAAAAACAAAAGAAAATCCCCGCAGAAGCGGGGATTTTCTTACATAGACCTTACTTTGAGTTTCGCTTGTCTACTCCTGTCTGTTTTTGGAAGCCTTATTGTTAAAAGCCCGTGTTTTTCCGATGCCTCAGCGGTTTCTATATCAACTTCATTCGGTAAAAGTATCGTTCTTGAAAATGCTCCCCAAAATAATTCTTTATGGAAATAATTATCGGTTGAAACGGTATTTATTTCCTGCCTTTTGCCGCGGATTGTAACCATGTCGCGCGTTATTGATACATTAAGATTGTCCGGCCGTACCCCGGCAATCATCGCTTCTATGATTATTTCGCTCGGTGTCTGGTAAACATCAACGGCAAGCTGTCCTTCCTCTTCGGCTTCTTCATCCCATTCTCCTTTCCCGCCATTTTTTCCGTTCCCATCCATTTTTATCGGCAAATCCCGGCTTTCTTCGTCCTCTTCCCGGGGCAATATATTACCGGCAAGGCGGTCAAAGAATGATAATTTTTTTGGCATGTAAGTTTAATATGCTGAACTCATCCTTTTAATTTTTTCGAAAATAAGGAGAAAAATAACCGCGACTACCCAGACGAAACCGAAGACGGTAAAAATATCGATATCTGTTCCCTTTATTATAAAAAAATTAAAGAGCGTATGCAAGAGAATGGCTGTCGCTATGCCGGCGAAAAGATATAGCTTGCGCGAAAACCATCCGCGATAAAAAGAAATCGCCATAGCTATACCGATTGAAGAACTGGCGATGACGTGAAGAAGCGATGCCCCGATGAAGCGCATGTTTTGCGTGGCGAGCATGTCGGCAAGACCGCTTTTTTGGGCGGTGTTCATGAGAAAAAGCGCGTTTTCCAGGCCGGCAAAGCCCAGAGCAACGGTAATCATGTAAATGACGTAATCAATAGGTTCATCAAGAAATTTTGTTTTGAGGGCGATTAGCAAGGCGGCGCCGAATTTAACAAGCTCCTCGATTGCCGCCCACGCGATAATTACCGGAACTCCGGCCGGGAGATTCGCCAAAGCCAGTTTTTCAAGAGGGAAAACCAAGGCAACACCGGCCATTCCGGCAAGGAAAGATAAAATTATAAGCCCGCGCGGTTCAGGATGGGCGCGGTCTTCTTTGAGCCAAAACCAAAGCCAGAGAATGGAGGGAATAATTCCTCCGGCTAGGGCTATGGATATTGTTTGGGTGTTGGCTTCCACTTTTATTTAACTGGCCACTCTTCTATTATAAGCGGTGTTTTTTCGCGCGGCAGGCGCCTCCAGATTGCTTCCGTAACGAAGGGGATAAAAGGATGAAGCGACTTGAGATCAAGCGTAAGCATTTCGTAAAGAAGCGCCAGCCGCGAAGAGCGCACCGATTCCGCAAACTCTTTTAATATCGGCTTTGATTCTTCTATTATTTTGTCCGCGAAAGTGTGCCAAAGATGGTGATAAAGTTTTTCTCCGGCGAGATAGAATTTGAAATCTTCAATATCTTTCGTCACGCCCTTCAATAATTTAAGGAATGAGTTTTTTATTTTCGCGTCTTTGGCGTTTAATTTGATTTTTTTTGAGCGCGGCATGTTCTCCGTATTTTCAAGGACGAATCTCGCGACGTTCCAAATTTTATTCGCAAAGTGCTTGTACCCGCGTATTTTATCCTCGGAGAGTTTTGAATCATTCCCCGGCGCGGTGCCGATTATGAGAGAAAGGCGCGTGGCATCGGCGCCGTATTTTTCCGCCATATCCACCGGGTCTATTATGTTGCCGAGGGATTTTGACATTTTTCTCCCTTGCGCGTCGCGGACGAGTCCGTGAAGATAAACGTTCTTGAACGGCACAACTCCCAAAAGATAAGTACTCATGAGTATCATGCGCGCAACCCAGAAGAAAAGTATGTCGTAGCCGGTTTCAAGCACGTCGGTCGGGTGATATGTTTTCAAGTCGGCTGTTTTTTCCGGCCAGCCGAGCGTGGAGAAAGTCCAGAGGCCTGAAGAGAACCATGTGTCCAGCGTGTCGGGGTCTTGTTCCCATCCGTCGCCTGTCGGTTTTTCGCCGACTTTCGTTTCTTTTCCCATATACCAAACCGGCACACGATGTCCGAACCAAATCTGCCGCGATATGCACCAGTCGCGCAGTTCGTTTATCCAGTGGAAATATATTTTTTCAAAGCGTTTCGGGACGATTTTTATGGCTCCGCTTTTTACGGCGTGCGACATCAATTTTTTCAAAGTAACCGGCGCGCCTTTTTTAATTCCCTTAAGGCCGGAGTGGGGGAATTTGAATTCTTTATTTACATTGACGAACCATTGGAGCATTATTTGCGGCTCAATGGCTCCGCCGCCGCGGCTATTTATTGCAACGCTATGCGAATAATTTTCATCGATTTTTTCAATAAGCCCTTTTGAGCGGAGTTTTTCCACGATAAGAGGGCGCGCTTTTTTTATGTGCGTGCCGGCGAATTCTTGGGCTACGGGCAGGAGTTTCCCTTTCAAATCTATGATTTGCTCTTTGTCCAAATTATGCCTTTCGGCGATTTCAAAGTCGGCGGAATCGTGCCACGGGGTTATGGTCATAACTCCCGTTCCGAAGTCCATGTCAATCGCGGAGTCTTTTATAATCGTTGCCGTAATTTTTCCGTTTATCCATTCAACTTCTATTTTTTCTCCGTGATTCCACTTGGCGTATCGCTTGTCTTTCGGGTGCATGACGACATATTTGTCGCCGAACTTCGTTTCCGGACGCGCCGTGCCGATGGTGAACGGCCCGTATTTCAGGTAGTAGAACGGCGCTTTTTCTTCGCGGCGCTCTATTTCTATGTCGGAAACGTTTGTTTGAAGTTTCGGGTCCCAGTTGACGATGCGCGCGCCGCGGTAAATGAGCCCGTCTTCGTACATGCGCGCGAAGGCGGTTCTGACGGCCAGATTGCGCTTTTCATCAAGAGTGTACGCTTCGCGGCTCCAATCAACCGATGAACCCATGCGCTTTATTTGCCCGACAATTGTGTCGTGGCTTTCTTTGGCGAATTTCTCGACTTGTTTCAAAAATTCTTCGCGTCCCAAATCGTGGCGGGTTTTGTTTTCTTTTTTGTAAAGAATTTCTTCAACTTTCGTCTGCGTGGCAATGGCGGCGTGGTCCGTGCCGGGGAGCCACAGAGTTTTAAATCCACGCATGCGTTTGAATCGTATGAGGATGTCTTCAATCGCAAGCATGGCGGCATGCCCCATGTGAAGCGTTCCGGTAACGTTCGGAGGCGGGAGAATTATGGAAAACGGTTTTTTATGCCGCGCCGGAAGATTGTCGGGATTTAGAAAACCGGATTTTTCCCAGTATGAGTATATTGATTCCTCCTCGGCTTTCGGGTCGTAGGGTTTCAGAAATTTATCGTCCATCCTGTTAGAAGTTTAATGCTAAAAACGTGTTAAATAAAACGGAGCCGTCAGACGAGTTCGCTCATGCATCTTTACAAGTATCGTACTTTTGTTTGGCGAACTTCTAACAGTATCCACAGTACCGAAATAATACCAAAAATAGGCGCTTTTTTCCACGCGGAGGCCGAGGAAGCGGCCTAAAACGAAAGATTTCCCAAAGCACGCATTTCCGGGAGTTTCGTCTTAGACAACGGTTTCTTGAAATATGCCGCGGCGGCTATCATGATGGCGTTGTCGGTGGTTAAACTTTTATTTGGCAAAAGGACGGACGTTTTAGGGAGATTTTTATTTACCGCGAGAGTGATTTCCCGGCGCAGTTTTTCATTTGCCGAAACTCCTCCTCCTATGACGATTGTTTTTGCTTTGTGAATTTTAGCCGCGCCTATAGTTTTTGAAATAAGCACTTCTATGGCGGCGTTTTCAAACTCTAAGGCGATATCGGCCTTTTTTTGCGCGGATAATTTACCAAGTTTTTTAATCATATAGAGAACAGCCGTTTTAAGTCCTGAGAATGAAAAATCAAAATCTTTAGAGCCAATCATGGGACGCGGAAGTTTGATTTCATCGTTAAGGCGGCCTTTTAAAGCCACTCGCGAGATTTCCGGTCCGCCCGGATAAGGCAGGCCAAGCATCCGCGCCACTTTATCAAACGCTTCTCCGGCGGCATCGTCGCGCGTGGCGCCGATAAGTTTGTAATTTTGCCATTTTTTAGAAAGCACGAGTTCCGTGTGTCCGCCGGAAACGAGCAGAGCCAACATTGGAAATTTAAAATTTAAAATTAAAAATTTTCTTTCGCCTTTTTTCTCCAAAAGAGACGAAAGAACGTGCCCCTCCATGTGGTTTACGGGAACCACCGGAATATTCCACGCTTCCGAAAGCGCACGGGCGAAATTAATACCTACCCATAGCGCGGGTTCCAGCCCGGGGCCTGATGTTACGGCAATTTTATCCAGTTTTGGTTTTTCTATTTTTGAGAGGAGGGGGATGAGTGTTCCGTACAAATCCGTTTCTCTTTCCAATATCTTTTTTAATTTTTCTTTAAGTTGTTGGTTGTGGGTTGTAAGTCGTTTGTTTGTATGGTGCATTTCCGCCTCTTTCAGAGTTTGGATAAGTAGGGGAGTGAGCGCCTTTGCGTGCTCGCGCTTGGCAACCATCGGGAATACTCCGCCGTAATGGGCGTGAATTTTGGTCTGCGAGAGGAGAGTATTGCCGAGGACGGAAAAAGAAACGGAGCCGCCTTTTTCCCGGGCATCAATAATGCTTACCGCCGTTTCGTCGCAGCTTGTTTCAATAGCCAGTATTTTCATGAAATGGTGCGCGCGCCCTGATTTGAACAGGGGACCTCGTCGATGTCAACGACGCGCTCTAACCATCTGAGCTACGCGCGCATAATTTATTTCGTATTTAAGATACTAGCGCAATATAATTTACTTATCCAGACCAACTCTCTTTGTATTGCAACATTACCGCATCGTACTTGGCAAACACCCTTGTAAGAAGGGTAGGTTCTCCCAATTGCCCGTTTGTCATAAAAAACGTGCATAAACGTAGACAAAGGTAAATTTAATTCTTTTGACCAATAAGCCTTTGTTTTTTCAGCATTTTGGTCCATACGCAAACTAAGCTGACAGCGAAAATTATTACTCTTAAGCCCGTAGAGTTTACGGAGAGCCTTAATAAAAAAGCGGAGGATAAGAGGGTCGGAACTGCCAAGCCCTGTTTCCTCTATGCTTTTAAACCCTTCACCCATGTATAAAATTGCAAGCGCAAGCTTCATTACATTGTTTGTTTTTCTAATATGCGATACCAAAATTTTAGCATTATGTTTGGCTAAGTTTAACCGCTTTTGTTTTTGTTCATTGTGCCAGATTACAGCTTTTGCTCTGGCTTTTTGCAAAGAAATTATTTTCTTTCTTTTTATTTTTGAAAGAGCTTTCGGGGTTAATTCTAAACCGTTTAACCAGTAATCTAGCGTTGACCTTCGAATTCCCAGTTTCTTTTCAATGTAGTTATAGGTTAGCCCTCTTTTACGTAACCGTATCGCCCGTTGTTTAATAACAACTTTGTCTGATAAATTCATTTATACATTATATCACCCAGTAGTACTAAAAGCCAAAGAGCGCAAGAGCGGTTTCAATGCGTTACTTTTCAAATTTTCCTATTACCCACTCAAACTCGGTTTGCCAGTCCCTAGTCGGCGGACATGACCAACCGGGGCTTCCGGGGTAAGTTCCGTTCGACGTTTCCATGCCGCGTACGCCGAGAACATAATAATTTCCGCGGGTGGTGGGACAACCGGAATTTCCGGCGGGGTAGAGATAGTACGCGTAGCCGCCGCAACCGCCGGTTGCTATCGGGTCGCTTGGGGTCCTTTGCATGAAATTAGCCGCCTCTATCGGCTGCATGAATAAATCGGAGCTTCCCGGCCCGCCGTTTCGCCCGCCGTCCCATCCTCCGCATATATCATCGCCGTCGGTATTGCTCGGATACTGGCCGTTTTTATCGTAGTAAAACTCGAGAGCTATTTGAAGCTGCTTCATGTCGGACAGGCGCTGTGCGTCCCTTGCTTTTTTCTTGGCCGTGTTTAAGCTCGCCAGAACAATACTTGAAATGAGGCTAGTTATGGCTATTACCACAAGAAGCTCTATTAAAGTAAATCCTCCATTTTTTGCCGTGCTATCCTTTTTGAGCTTATTGGGCATTATATTACCGCCGGACGGATGATTATACTTTGTTCGCTTACGGTGCCGAAAAAAATATAAAGCGAGACGATAATGGCAAGCGCCGAAAAGGAAACAAGGACGTAATTCGCTTGAGTTCCGGTTTTAACTAGACCACCGGAATACATGACGACCCATTGGACCATTTTTGGCGAATCTTCAATCGGCGAATGAATTTCCGTCTGGCGCGGTTCTTCGAACGAGGGGCGCGACCTGGCGCCTCTCAGTGCATCGCTGAAATCGATAGGTTTGTTGTCGCCATTTGGCATTTCTGTCATTATACTCCAGCGCCCGATAACCGATAAGATAAACCGTCCGTTGTTTGACCTCGCCTCTCTTAATGATATTATTTAATGGCATAGACAATATTTAATAAAATAACAGCAAAAAATTGATAATGAGCAAAAAATTGATAAAATCGGGAATTTTGGGGGTTTTACTATTGCCTTTCTTCGCTTTTGGCCAAACGGCGCTCCCAAGCGCAGGGCTTACTCCGGAGAGCAATCTTTATTTCTTCGACAGGCTGGGGGAGACTATCCGCGAACTTTTGACCTTCAGCAAAGAGGGAAAAGCGCGGCTTGAAATTTCTTTCGCCGCCGAGCGCATTGCCGAAATAAAAGTCGTTCTTGAAGAAAAAGGAGTGTCCGCGCCCGGTCTTGGGGTTGCGCAGGCGCGCCTAAGCGAGCACCTTACGGCCGCATCTTCAATCATCAGCAAGAAAAAGGCGGCGGGGGAAGACGTAAGTTCCCTTTCGGGCGACCTTGATGACGAGCTTGAGGACCAAAAAGATGCCCTGGAAAAAGTTTTTGAAGATAAAAAGCGCGCTCTTGAAAGGAAAGAGGAAGATTTGACTAAAAAATTAAGCGCCGCCAGAAAAGCAGGGGACACGGTGCAGGTTACCGCCCTTCTTTCCGAGATTGCCGCAGTTAAGGCGGAGAAAAAGAATTTTGAGGGAGACAAAGAAGAGCAGAAAAAAGAATTTGAAAAAGCCAAAAAGAATATAGAAAAAGAGGTAAACAAAAAAGAAAGAGCCGAAAAGGCGATTGCGGAAGCGGAAAAGGAAAAACAGGAGGCGATAAGCGAGGCATCTAAAAAGGGAATTGTCCTTGCCGCGGATGCGTTCGCGAAATTTGACAGATTATTGGCGCAAGCGAAAGAGCTTTTCGCAAGGGAAAATTACCAGGGAGCGAAACAGCTGGCGGAGCAGGCGGAGGATTCAATTGAGGAAGAAGACGAAGATGAGACGGAAGATAATGACGAGGGCGACGCGGAAGACGACGACAAAGATGATGATGGCGAAAAAGACGATTTGGACAAAGCTCTGGACGAAATTGATAATAGGGATTAACCGATAATGTAATCTCCCAAAAATCACCCGACAAAGCGGGTGATTTTTGATTTAACTTTTTGACGGTGTATTTTAAAAATAGCTCGAACTGTATTCCCTCGCCGCGCACAGCGCGGCTCGGAATGGGCGGGCGGGCAAAATGAATTAAAAAGCCGAGAGCATTAACAATTTCAAGTTTTTATTGAGTTAAGTATAACTCAATTCAGTAGATTTTTCAATTAAAAAGAATTGAAAAATCTACTGGCTTTGGCGGCAAATTCTCGCTCTTTGAATTTATAAAAACAAAAAACCTCGCACTCGACGAAGCACGAGGCTTTCTGTCGGTGCGAGGCGTGGCCGTTCAGGCCGGTTCGAGAGATGGGTACAGCCCGGGCTTTTTCAGATCGATCTGCTCGAGCTCCTCGCGTGTGGCAACGACGAGTGCGGCTTGCCGCGAGTAGTTCTTCTTGGAGAGCCAGAACGTGTAGCGCAACGGCATACCTTCGAGAATGAGCCCCGGGCGAGTGACCTGGGAACGGTCCCAGCCACCGAACATCCCGTCCGAATTGAACGGGTCGTCGGTACGAGTCGGATCGAAGTCGCCGTAGTGGATGCTGAAGCTCAGCTCACTTCCCATCACATGGAGAATCTGGTCGAGGTGGGTCGTGCCGTTGCAGCTCTCCATGCTACCGACACCGTGTCCGGCAGCACTGATCTCGTCAGCGGTGTACCCTTCGCGATCTGCCACGAGTGAGAGACAGACTTCTTTCGTCAGCTCCTCGGACGACTCGATGAGGAATGCCAGCACTCGCTTTGAGAGTTCGGTTCCGTTCTTGGCATTGAAGATCATGTACCTCAACGCCGATATCTGCTTGGATGTAAACATCTGAAGACCTCCCTTTCAATGTGCTATTTAACCAAGACACCATGTCCCAGTTTCATCGAATATCGCACGTCTAACTAAAAAGGTCAAGAAGCGGCATTTAGCCGCTTCTTGGAAAAAAAATTGATGAAAAAATTTCTTTTGCCCTTACAAGATATGGTTCGAGCAGACGTTTTTGGCGGAGATATATTAAAAATAGCTCGAACTGTATTCCCTCGCCGCGCACACTGGCAATTTTAAGTTTTTAGCGGGTAAAGCCCGCTAGCGAAATCATAACTGATTTTGTTCTTTGGCGGCAAATTCTTTCTGAAAATACTTTTTCATTTTTTCCATTGCTTCATCCACTTTTTTCAAATTTTCTGGCGTCTTCATGTGCTCTCGGGCATACTCCATAATCGGCCTAACTGATTGGATTTTTCTTCCGAATTTTTCCATAAGCCAATCATGGCGAGGAAACATCCAAATATGAAAGTGGTGCGAGGTGTCTTCCTCTTGTATTAGATAAATAACTTGAACATTGCACGCGTGTCTCATCGTCTGCCGTAAACGGCACAAAAATTCTATGAAATCAGTTCTCTCGTCTGCCGTAAATTCATCTACGCTTTGCAAATGCCGCTTGGAAGCGAGAATAACAAAGCCAGGGATAGGGATTTCATAATCTTGGTGTGCGTCAAAATATTGCGTTGATGCGATAGAACCGCCTGGACTTTCTACTTCGCCTTTTTGAATAGCACAACCAAGGCAACCGAGCTGCTTCTTTTTTCCTTTGATATCAATAATTTCTTTTTTCTCGTCCATATTATTTTTTCGTTTTGATGATAAGTTCTTTATACCCTGTACTTTCGTCAAACTCCCTACCAAATTCCAAATCCTCTATTTCACCAATAGCAATTTCGGCGGTTACGCCGACTATGGAACCATCTTTGAGATGGCCGCCAAAAGTTTTTCCGTCTTCGTCCGAAAGGCAAACGTGAATATGGCTATTACCCGTTTCAACCGTGCCGACAAGCGATACAATTTCAAAACTTCCTTCCCACGTTTTTATTACCCTTGCGTTTGCCATTCGCAAAATTGCTTTCGTGAGATTACCTACGCAAGTAAGAATTATGCCCGCGCGAATGTTGTGCTCACGAACATACTTGTCAATTTCCTCTCTAAAATTTTGGCCCGGACGAAGCCGGAAAACGTGCGTTTTCATAAAATTCATCTCAACAATTTTTCAATTTCCTATAACTGGCGGAGATGGGAGTCTGCCTGCCGCCTGCCTGTGCGTACACGCAGACAGGGCAGGCAGGGATTCGGTCACGCATAAAATTCTACTGTCTACTGAATTTTTGCGCGACCCCGAGTCGCGCCGCCGCGCTCCGTCTTTCGAATCCTCCATCGCCGACCACGACGCTTTTCCAAAATACCCATTCAGGATATTTTGAAAAATCGTAACGGAGAGATTATAACCTTTGCGCGAACTTTTTTCGAGGGGCGATGACCCGCCCCGCCGCGCGTACCACTTTGATGTCAAAGGAATTTAAATCATGGTAAAATAGCAAGATGAAATACAAAAAAGGTTTTGTTGCTAATCTGCTAATTTTAGTAGTTTCGGGTATAGTAGTTTTAAGTGCAGGTTTCTCCTTTCTATATTATCAGAGTAAAAAAGATTCTATACGCCAAGGAAAAGCTATTGACGAGTTAATTGTAAAATTAAATACTGGACAAAAAATAGAAGAAAATCAGATCAATAAGACCAACGAGAACTTGGGTCGTACCCCAGTTTCACCAACAAAAATAATACCCACCAATTCAGTTTCAAACTCACAGCAAGGAAAAGTTATTGACAAACCAGTTACAAATCAACCTGTACCAACACCGGTAAAGACTACAAATTTACAAAATCAGTCAATCACATTTCAGCTACAGAGTGAGTTTTTAAAGAATGAGCCCATAGCTCAACAAATAGCGTCAGGGCAATTGAAGCAATATGATATAAGAAAATATAATTTCGTATTTCTATCCATAAATAATGCGAATAATGACGATTTCGCTTATCGTTTTATTAATGCAATAAAAATGACAGGACAAGTCGTAGGCTCGGTCTCGAGTCACATAAGTGGTCAGTATGTTTCAGAGGATCTGCTCAACAGGTTTCAGTTGTTTTGGGGTTTTTCTGCTTCTCCCTATATAGAGGCTCTTGTCCTAAAAAAAGTTGATTCTATTCTTGCATCTAGGGAAGCTGAAGAAAAAAATGTTGCTATAAGTTTCCCGCTCTATAAATACTTTATCGAGGCACCAAAAAACCAAGAAAGTAAGACGCACATTGCTTATTTACTAGCGCAAACCTTCAGGGAACTTCCTAGTAGTCTAGTTGTATGGAGCGAACAAAATTTTAAGAACTATCTCTCACGACAAAGGACAACTGCTTTTTTAGACGATGGTTATGCTAATAATTATAAATTTTGTGAAATTTTTATATATGAAACCATAGGAGATATGTGCACAGTGACAACAGCTTCCGAGAAGGTTGTTGATGATTTTATGACAGCAGATGTTAATCTTCATGAGTATGCACATTATCTTGATAGAAATTTACATTCTAGAAATCCAAACACCTCTCAGGGATTAATTGATACGACCGAATTTTATAGTATCAGTTACGACATCAATCAGAGAGATTTAAGACCAGGAATATGGCCATCGTATAAATTAAGAAATCCAAATAACAAGAGAAATGAGTTTGTAAGCATATATGCGATGGGGTGGGGTACCGATGACTATGGATACAAAAGCTCGGGTGAGGATTTTGCTGAATCATTTGGAATGTACGTAACCCAAGGAAAAGCGTTTAGGGCGTTAACGATAAATAATTCAGTCCTAAAACAAAAATACGACTGGTTAAAACAAAATGTTTTTGGTAACGTGGAATATCAGAGTGGTGCCTCAGACGCAATCGAACATACCAAAAATTCTTTTGATGCAATAACAGTTGCAACGGGGGTATTTAATGTAAATGGTATTACAGAATCATATCCTAATTTTGTATGGAACTATCAATTTCTGAATGGCTCAATGGTTACAAAATAAATTATCTTAATTTATTCTAGAATAACTGCATATACCCCATAAGACGGTCAGATTATGTACCGTATAATTATTTATTTTTAATGCGCTAGCGCCAGACAATAAACTTTGCGCGCGTCCCCTGAAAAAAATTCTAAAAAGGAAAGGGAAATTTCTGCTCGGCTCCGCCCTTCGAATCCTCCATCGCCGACCACGACGCTTTTCCAAAATACCCATTCAGGATATTTTGAAAAATCGTAACGGAGATGGGAGGATTCGAAGCTTACAGCTTCAGTACAGGTTTTTGATATTTTGCTTCGCAATGCTCGCAAAATATCTAAAGAACCTTTTCGAATCCTCCCCATTCGCGTAATGATAAATTGCGCAGAAGCCATTCAGGCTTCCTTTCAAATCATTACGGAGATGGGAGGATTTGAACCTCCGATAAGGTTACCCCTATGCCACATTTCGAGTGTGGTGCCTTCAACCACTCAGCCACATCTCCTCGTTTAACTCGTCGTTGCGGCTGAGTGCCTCCTCGGCACCCCTATGGCCTGCCTCGCGCGCCGGCATCGGCCATTTCCGCCTCAAGGCGAAATCGGGATGAAATATGAAGCAGTTCATATTTCATAGCCACATCTCCAATTTAATGCTTAAAATACTAGCATTTTGAGAAAAAAATGCTATATTTCTTACTATTCTTCTTGGCCCTATCGTCTAACGGTTAGGACATGAGCTTTTCAAGCTCAGAATCGGGGTTCGATTCCCCGTAGGGTCATACGTCGCAGGAAAGCAGGCAAACTGCTTTGCCTGCGGGCGACGTATGAAGCCGCAGACATATTTCGCTAGCAAGCGAAATGGCGAGGCGGGGTCGCGAGCACTTACGTTTTCTGGCGTGCAAGAAACGCCAGAAAACTTAGTGACTTGTGACCAGATAAATCAGCAGGCGAAGCCCACAAATTAAATGACCACTGACAACCTAAAATTCGAGATTGGATTTTGGCATCCGTTCGGGGATCATGCGGACGAAAAAGCCGAAGACATCATAAAAAGAAAACAACAGGAAATAAAAAAAACAGGGTGGACACTTTGGTCTTTCCAACATAGAACCAAAGAAACTTTAGAACGATGGCTTAATGAAATAAAAGAAAAGGGGCCTTGTAATGTTTTGGTATTTTGCTCCAACGGCAAAGGAAGTAACACCAAGGGGACTCCACGGCACTGTAATTACTATCTTCCAATCGGAGAAACAAATCCTAAAGCCATTCCAATAACAATAAAAGTCCCGCATCCCATGAAAAAAGGAACAGCGGGGTCTGCTTTTATCGTTAAAAATATTAAATACGCGCCTGCCCATGAAGAAATACAGGTGGAATGGTTTTATAGTGGTCAATCAAGGTGGCAAAAAGATAGAAGTTCTACTAGGGGAGAGCACCTTATACGACGGGACAGTTCGGGTAAACCCTTAAGGGAGTTCCGCGCTGTGCTTGAGCTTCAATCTCCTTATCTCGCCGAAGTTGGCGAAACAGAAATAGAAGATCGTGACCAATAAGATTAGAAGGCAAAGCCTACCTTGTGTCAATTTTTGGGAGGGTGTAAAGTTTGGGGTATGAGACTTGTATTTCTCCTCTCAATTTTGTTTTTAAGCTTTCCCCCTTTGCTTTCGTATGCTCATCCAGGGCGTACCGACGTCTCCGGCTGTCATACATGCAGAACAAATTGTCCGAATTGGGGATTGGATTACAGCGAATACCATTGCCATAACGCCAAGGCCTTGCCGCAGCCAATGGAACCAATTCGAAGTCATTATGGAGAAAGTGGAACTGGAACGACTGAACCATGGCCGGAATATAAAAATACTCCAGTAGCACCGAAAAAACCTGTTGTTGCCCCAGTTCCCTCGATGACACTTTCCAGCATCACTTACTCTCTAGCAAAGGGCATGGAGAACAATCAGGTCATAAGGTTACAGCAGATTCTCGCCCGTTATCCTGAAATATACCCAGAGGGTTCAATAACGGGTTACTTTGGTCCTGCAACCGAAAGAGCCGTCAAGCGTCTTCAAAAGAAATATAACCTGGAGCAAGTCGGTTCTACGGGGCCAAAAACTAGAGTATTATTAAATTCTTTGTGACCACGTAAATTGAGTCGGAGTAAAATACCTGTGTGTCTATAAAACTAGTCAAGGAAGAAATAGGGCGATTTATTTCAGGTACGGAATCAGAAATTTTTTGCATTAGTGGTAAGTGGGGTGTAGGTAAGACCTACAGTTGGAACTATTTCTTAAAGAGTGCAAAAGATGCTGAAAGGATAGGTTTAAAGCGATATGCCTACGTATCTCTTTTTGGCCTAAAGTCTCTTAACGAACTGAAGTACGCATTATACGAAGCGACCAAACCAGTTGAAAAAATTGGCGAAGATCCAGAATGGGAAGATTTTGAATTAAAAAACACGGGCGAGACTTTTCTGAGGCGGACACGTTTAGTGATCTCTCGACTAAGTCAGTTGCCTATTGTTCAAGGCTATATAGGGCTGACTGAAAGCATTCTTTTTTACTTTGTCGGGAAGCAGCTGATTTGTATAGACGACCTAGAAAGAGCTGGGAATGGTTTGGATGTTATGGATGTTTTTGGTCTAATTTCTTTTTTGAAGGAGCAGCGCCATTGCAAGGTTGTCCTACTTCTCAACAAAGACGAGATAGATAAAGAACAGAGGGCTGTTTTTGACAAGCAATTTGAGAAAGTTATAGATGAGGACCTTCAATTTAGTCCAACCCCACAAGAAGCGGCTGATATAGTTTTTCCACAACCTGAGGGAATAAAGAAAGACCTTCACCGCCACTGTTTAACTCTGGGGGTAATCAATATTCGCGTAATAAAAAAGATAGAGAAAATCGCCTTTAGGTTAGAGGAGATTCTTAAAGATAAATACGCAGATTTGCTATATCAAGCCATTCACTCATCAACTCTTTTTGCTTGGTCAAAATATCAAAAAGATAAAGAACCACCACCTTTTGACTTTCTAACAAATATAAGTCGGCTTCTTGGGCTTTTTCTCGATAAAGAGAAGGCAACCGCCGACGACCAAAGATGGAAAGCCCTAATGGCAGAATATAAATTTGGGAATGTAGATGATTTCGATTTAGTTATTTATGACGCTGTTCAAAGTGGTATTTTCGACAAAGATGTTTTACTCGCAGCTGCTGAAAAACAGCGCCAGGGAGTCACGAAAAATAAGCAAGAACAGGTAATTCATGACACTTGGGATCTATATCACGGCTCTTTCGACGATAATGAAAGTGGCGTAATGGATCAAATTTTTAAAGTATCTTTAGAAAATATTAAAGTGATTAGCCCATCTAACTTGGAGGGCACCATCAGTACCTTAAAGGAATTTGACCGAAAAAAAGAAGCGGCGGAACTCATTAAGAAATATATAGATGAACGCGGGTCCGAAAAAGAACTTTTCGATCTTAAAAATGATCATTTTAGTCGGAATATTAAAGACCCCGACATTCTCCGTGAGTTCGGAAAGAAGAGAGCAGAATTCGTAGACAATAGGAACCCCGCAGATGTTCTAGAAACCATGGTGATGAACCGCGGGTGGAGTCTGGAAGACGAGGAACTTATTGATAAGTTATCGACGGACGACTTTTATAAGATCTTCAAGGGCGAAAAAGGAGATCGAATGCATCGGGTAATTAGAGGCGCTTTGCAGTTAAATCGAAAAGAGTCAGATGCCAGCAAAGAACTAGGCTCTATTTCCGAAAGAGCCGTCAAGGCACTAGAGAAAATTGCTGGAGAAAGTCGACTGAACGCACGGAGGGTCGCGGCACAAGGAATCAAGCTAAAAGACTAGCTGGCCAAAATGGTGCCGAGCGCCCGCACTTATGTCATTATGAGGATACTCGGCGCATTTTTAATGGCTATCGGCTTTCTCGCCATTACCGGCGTAATAGAATGAAATTCAATTTACCCAACCTCACCATCTTCCTCCTCTTCTTTGGCCTCGCCCTTATTGAAGCAATTCAAAAAGAAAACTGGCTTGAAGCGGCCATTTTCCTCATTCTCGGAATAATGTTTCTCCGCGCCGATTTACTTAAAAAATAAATTATTTAATAATAAAACCATGTCTAAAAAAACATTAGGGGAGATTGAAGAAGAATTTGTACAATCGGCGCGCGTTTCGGGCCAAAAAACCAACAATCCGGTCGTGGTGGCCATAGTTGGCGTAACCGGCGTGGGCAACAGCACAATCGCCAGCGCTTTGGAGAAAAAACTTGGCTGGAGTGTTATTGAAAACAACAAAATCAGAGTTGCCCTCCGCGAGAAAGGGAGTGGTTTTACTCCGGAAACCACGGCTAAAATCGGGTATGCCATGCTCGGCAAAATTCTCCGCGCCGGCGGCAACGCCATTCTTGACTCTGACTTTGCCGACAAGAACAAGCGAAAAAAATTGGAGCGTTTCGCGAAAAATTTTCGGGCGCGGGTTATTTACCTGCGCTTGGTCTGCGACCGCGACACGATGATTGAGCGCATAATACACGCCCGCTATAACTCTAAAACCGATATTTTCAAAAACGCCGTTATTGCCGTAAGGGAACACTCGCGCCGCCTGCCGTGGCATTATCGTTGGACCGAAAAAGGCGGCGGCCAGTTTTTGCTTAAAAAACTACCCGTAAAGTTCCTGGCGGAAATAGACACAACCGACCCGAGAAAATGGCCGAAAAAGCTGGGCGTAGTAGCTGAAAAACTGAAGAAAAATTAAATTGTGCAGAAATTGTTTGTTTACCTATGACAAAAACCAGCGCCGATTTGCTGAAGAAATGAAATCTTTTTCGGAAGAAGTTTATTCTGTCGTCCGCAAAATCCCGCGCGGAAAAACTTTAACCTACAAGGAAGTCGCGAAAAAGGCGGGGAGACCCAAGGCCTACCGCGCGGTGGGAAATATTTTAAATAAAAATCACGACCCGAAAATCCCGTGCCACAGAGTCGTACGTTCCGACGGGAAAATCGGAGATTACAACAGGGGAATGCGCCTCAAGCTGGAACTATTGAAAAAAGAAGGTGCAGTCTGAGTGTATTCTCTAATTCGCGCGAATAGTGGAATAATATTCATTCCAAGGGATGCCCTTGGAATTTTTTATTTGGCGTGGAGGTAGAGATAAAGGTCTTCAATGGCGCGTACGGCGTCGCCCGAGGCGATGTTGTTCTGGTGGTAACGGACATTTGTTGCGTCTCCCGCCGCCCAGATTCCGGGAGTGGAAGAGATTTGCGTCCACGGGTCTATTTTTATGCGCCCGTATTCATCAAGCTCTAAAATATCTTTTACGAAATCAGTGTTCGGAGTTTGTCCGATTTCAACAAAAACTCCGGTTACCGGAAGTTCTTTTTCTTCCCCCGTGCCTTTGTCGCGGTAAACAAGAGAACTTACCATTTTGTCGCCCTTTATTTCTATTACATCAACATTTTCAAGCGCTTTCATTCGCGGATTTTTCAGAACTTTTTCTACCGATACAGGGTCGGCCTTAAAGCCGCGGCTGTGATTCAAAAGTATGACGCTTTTGGTGTAGGCAAGAAGTTGAGCGGCGGTTTCAAACGCGGCGTTGCCCCCGCCGATAACGGCGACATCCTGCCCTTCAAAAATCGGCCCGTCGCAGGAAGCGCAATAAGTTATTCCCTTGTGTTCAAGGCGATTTGCCCCCGGTACGGCGAGTTTTTTTCTTCCCGAGCCCGCGGCAACAAGGATTGCTTTCGTCACGTAGGAATTTCCGCTTGAAGTTGAAACGGAAAATCCGCCGCCATCTTTTTTTATTGAAACCACTTTTTCTCCTTCCTCAATTGCCACCGAATCGCCGGCATAGGCCTTAAGATGCTCTTTCAATCGGGTTGCCAGATCAATTCCCGAAATGGAAACCGTGCCTATCCAGTTTTGTATGTCGTCCGATACGACAGACTGGCCGCCGAATTCATTCGCTATAAGGAGGGTTTTTAATTTTTTGCGCGCGGCGTAAATTCCGGCGGACGCGCCCGCGGGACCCCCGCCGATGATAATCAAATCAAACATAAGTTTTTAGTTTTTCCTGCCCGCGTGTACGCGCAGGCGGGCAGTTTTTGGTTTTTAGGTAATCGGCAATAAGCATGAATCTTACTATATAAACTACTCACTAAAAACTACCAACTACTCATTTTATTTTTTGCCGCGTCTAAGAAATGCCGGTATCGCGCTCCATTCGTCGCTTTCGTCCATCACGCTGTCGTCAATGATTATATCCCTTTTTTCTTTTGTTTTTTCGCCCCTTTCTTTTTCCGCAGTTTTTTTAATTGCTTCAGACGAAGGCGTCATTACGAACGCCGGTAAAATGTCCCGCCGGTCTTCCTTGCGCTCTTCTTTTTTCTCTTCGCGCTCCTTGCCGAGCCCGAAAAGTGAGTTTTTCTTCGGGATATTATTCGGGAACCCGGAAGCGATGACGGTAACCTTAATCTCGCCTTTCTTTAATTTATCGTCATGAATGGCGCCAAAAATTACTTTTGCTTCTTTGTCTATTGATTCGGTGATTGTTTTCGCCGCCTCCTGGACTTCATGCATGGTCATGCTCTCGTCGCCGGCTATGGCGAAAAGAACTCCCTTGGCCCCGTGTATTGAGATTTCAAGGAGAGGAGAATTAATGGCCGCCGTCGCCGCTTCAACGGCGCGATTTTCGCCGATTGCGCGTCCTATTCCCATCAAGGCGGGACCGGTATTGGACATAACGGCGCGGATATCGGCAAAGTCCACATTTATGATGCCGGGGACGGTAATCAGCTCGGAAATGCCTTCAACCGCTTGGCGCAAAACCTCGTCACAAATGGCAAAAGCGTTCCTTAAACTGGTGTTTTTATCGACTATTGAAAGCAGGCGGTCGTTCGGTATTACGATAAGCGCGTCAACCTCTTTTTCCAGCTCCTCTATGCCTTTTTCAGCCAGCCTCATGCGCTGTTGGCCCTCAAAAAAGAACGGCTTGGTGACGACTCCGACGGTAAGAATGCCCTGTTCTTTGGCGATGCGCGCGATAACGGGGGAAGCTCCGGTGCCTGTGCCGCCGCCCATCCCGCAGGTGATGAAGGCCATGTCGGCGCCTTTCAAAACATCCTGGATTTCTTCTTTGGTTTCTTCGGCGGAGCGTTTGCCTATTTCCGGATCCATTCCCGAACCGAGACCTTTCGTTAAATTTTTTCCAATGTGGATTTTTTTCTGCGCGAGAGATTTGTGGAGGTCTTGCGTATCGGTGTTCATCGCGATGAATTCAACTCCGCGCACTTTGGAGTTGACCATGTAATTGAGAGCGTTTTTTCCCGAACCTCCGACCCCGACAACTTTTATTCTGGCGAATGCTTCTACTTCCGGATTTAGCTTTGGCATGACAGTAATTATTGATTAATTTAAATGCATCATAGCAGAAAAACCAGCTCCGCAAAACACTCCCTTTTTACGGCAAAAGTTCCTTTAACGAAGAGCCCAGAATCGCCTTTGTTTTCTTCAAGAATTCGCCCAGTAATCCGCCGCCGTTATGCGCCGACCGGTCTGAAATCATGAGAAGTCCGTATGCCACCGCCCATGAAGGGTCGCCAACTTTCCCCTTTGAGTTTTCAAGAAGGTCGGGGGTGGTGATGCGAGCGGGCAGATCCAGAGTTTTTTTAGCGAGCTCTTCAATGAGAGAAATCTGCGCGCCGCCGCCGGTTATGACGATGCCGGCCGGAAGAAGGCCGCTCCGCCCGATTTTTTTCAGATACGTTTCAACGAGTTCAAAAATATCAATCAAGCGCGCTTCGATTATTTCTTCAAGTTTGCGGCGCGGCCGACTCGATGAATCAAGTCCTCCGGTTTTTATTTCCTCCGCCTCTTCTATCGGAATTTTTAATCCCAAGGCGATGTCGTTCGTAATGTCGGTCCCGCCTATCGGAAAAACGTGCAAAAACACAGGAGTGTCATTTTCAAAGACGACCATGGAAACCGTTTCGGCGCCAATGTTCACAAGAACAGAGCCTGCCGTTTTCTGGCGCCTGTTTAAGGTGACCAAGCTGGCGGATATGGGGGAGGCGACCACGTCTGCGACCTCAACGCCAGCGTCTTCAATGATTTCAACCAAGTCGTCCAAATGCTGTTTCAGGCAGGTGACAAACATGGTTTTGACCTCCAGTTTAAGTCCGTGCATGCCAGCCGGGCGCCCCCATATTTCTTTTCCGTCCAACTTCCATTTTACGGGGATGGTGTGAAGAATACGGCGGTTTTCCAGCGTCCCCAATGATTTCTCACTGTCGGCTACGGCCTTTTTCATATCCAATTCGGTAACCTCGCCGTCGCCCTTGGATATAACCGCGGAGCCGGTCCCCATTACCGAATCCAGGCTAATCCCGCCGATTGAGGCGAAAGCGCTCTTGATTTTTATTTTGGAGGCGCGTTCCGCTTCCCGTACGGCTCTTTCCACGCTTTTTCGCGCTTCTTGGCGATTCATGACGTATCCGTGCCGGAGTCCGCGCGATTCGGCAACGCCCATGCCTATAATGGCCGGAAATTTGTGGCCATTTTCGTATTCTCCAACTATGACGCGGCTTGACTGTGTGCCAACATCTATGCCGACAGTGATATTCCTCATTCTTCCTTTATATTTATATGTCGAAAACCTTTCTAAATTTTTCTTCAGTTTTTTCCATTGTACTACCGTGTCGGTTTCCTTTCAAATGAACGAGGGCGTGAATAAAGAAAAAACCGACGAGCCTGCCGCCTTGGCGGTCGAAATCTTTTGCCGACTTTTTTATTTCCGGAACGCAGAGGAAAATTTCCCCGCTGTTTTTTGATAGGGGAAACGAGAGAACATTGGCCGGCTTATTTTTCCCGCGGTGCGCAAGGTTTAATTTTTTCGCTTTTTCGGGGGAAACGAAAACAACCGAAAGCTCGTATTTTTCTCCGAGAATCGCGTTTTTCAGTTTCAAAAAAGGCAAGCGGGGAAGCTTGCCTTTCACAGTATTCGTGATTGAGAGATTGGCAGTAGTCTTGACCATGCTGGCCCTAGCGGCGGCGCCCTTTTTTCGTTTGCGGGAGTTTGCCGAGTTTTCTTAAGCGTTCGTATTCTTTGCGGCGGCCGATGACCTTAAGGGCGCCTTTTTTGCGCTTGAATTTTGAGAGCGGGCGGTCGCTGTAGCGCATGGAGCGCACACGCGGAAGAACGCCGGATTCCTGGACGCGCCGCGTAAAGCGGCGCAGGAGCCCCAAAGCATTTTCGTTCCCCGACTTTCTTACTTCTACGTTTACGTTCATAATTGCAACAAACCTTATCACGATAAGGTTTTTTTGGCAAACAAAAAGCCGCCTGGAATTACAGGCGGCCGGCACTCTTTCTCCATCTTTCACGTCACCGAAGGGCATACGGAGATACATCGGACAGCATGACCTTGAGGTGGCCGTTTCCCGCCCTCTTTTTCAGTTCGGAAAACCGAACGACGTGAAGAAGGCTTTCATTGTGGCCGTATGCGTTCAGTTGTCCAAGATACCCCGTGGCCTCGAGGAGTTCCGGAGATGGTTCTTTTGGTTCTCCTTTTTCCCCCTGGATCACCAAATCAAGGGGGATATTATTGTTAAGAGCGTTCCCGATGATTTTCTCTAGGCGCCTTGCCGAAGCAAGTTTAGCCTTTTTGACTCTTCTCTCAAAGGCGGTAAATTCCGCCTCCGTTCTCCCACTTTTAGTGCGCATACCGCTCTCCTTAAAAGGACTTATACTTTAATATTTAAACTTATATTACTAAAAAAGTCAAGCTTTGAAGATTTAGCCACATAGTAGCCACATAGGAAGTTCCTATGTGGCTGCGAAGATGCTTTTTGGTTAGCTTACTTAAGTTCCTTCAGATATTCCAGCAGGTCTTTTATGGAGACGGTGTCCTGAGAGCGGTTCATCATGTTGCGCACTATCACCGTTCCTTCCACCGCTTCTTTCTGCCCGAAAATTATTGAATAGGGAACCCCCATTTTTTCCGCGGTTGCGAGCTGGGCGCCAAGGCTATCTTTTGAGAGCGACTGGGCGATAGGCACGCGCGCCTTGCGGAGAATTTCTATAATGGCGAGACTTTTTAATTTTGCTTCAAACCCGAGCTGGATAAAACAGACTTTCGGTTTTTTCAAAATGCGCGGGGTGAGTTTTTTGTGGTCTGGCGAAAGAATCACACGGTCTACTCCAATCGTGCATCCGACTGCGGGGATATCTTTCTTGCTCCCGAGAGCGCGCGCCAGATAGTCGTACCTCCCTCCGCCGGCTATGGCGAGCGGCTCTTTTGCTACCTCGCCTTCGGCCGGTTCCTGCAATGTTTCTTTTATTTCAAACACCGTTCTGGTGTAATAATCAAGGCCGCGGACGAGAGTTTTGTCTATGTGGTACGGAATATGCATTTCTTCCAGATATTCAAGCACTTCTTTGAAATGTGATTTACAGGCGGAACATAGATATGCCACGGAATCGGGCGCGCCTTCTTTGAAGGTAACGCATTTTTCGTTTTTACAATCAAGCAGGCGGAGTGGGTTTTCTTTCAGGCGCTCCTTGCAGTTCGCGCAAATTTCTTCGGTGTGTTTGCGGTAATATCCCTGCAATTCTTTTATGTAACGCGGGCGGCATTCTTTATCGCCGATTGAATTTATGACAATGGTTACATTTTTAAATCCGCTTTCCTCAAGTATGGTGACAATCGTTCTTATGATGACGGCATCGGCTATGCTTTTCTCGGTGCCCAGCATTTCCAACCCGAATTGCCTGAATTCTCGAAAGCGGCCGCGCTGGGGGTTGTCGTGGCGGAAGAACGGGCCGTAATAATAAAGAGAAACCGGCTGGGGGAGAGATTGCATCCCATGTTCAATATAAGCGCGCATTATGCCGGCGGTTCCTTCCGGGCGGAGTGCCAGCCTGTCGCCACCCTTGGTTCTTATTGAATACATTTCTTTTTCCACGATGTCGGTTCCGACCCCTACTCCCGTAGTGAAGACTTCCTCGTGTTCAATTATCGGAAGTTCAATCGGTTCGAATCCGTAGTAAATCGCTACTTCCTGCGCTTTTTCAAAAATTCCCTGATAGTCGTAATATTCCCCGTCACGAATATCGCGCATTCCTTTCGGTGACTGCAGAGCTTCTTTTTTCATTGATTTTTTCATGTCGGATTAAAGAGAATAATTATATTTTCCGGGGAAAAGAGATATTTCCGTCACGGGGAAAAGGCGCAGAAGCGCGCGCCCGACGATGAGTTTGCGGTCAAGCATTCCCCATACTCGCGAATCGGAACTTGAAATCCGGTTGTCGCCCATTACAAAATATTCGCCCTCTCCCAGCGCGTATGTTCCGTTGTCGTTTGATTTATTTTTTATAAACGGTTCGGTAAGAGCGGCAGATTTATTCTCGCCGGACTTTTCAACCGAGATCGTTCCATTTTTAACTTCAACCGTTTCGCCCGGAAGCCCCACGACTCTTTTGATGAAAAATTTTGACGGGTCTTTGGGATAGCGGAAAACTATCACATCGCCGCGTTTCGGTTCCTCAAAACGGTACGAAACCTGGTCTATTATCAGGTATTCTCCGTTTTCAAACGTCGGCACCATTGATGCGCCGGAGACAATAAATGGATTGACGATGAAAAGGCGGATGGGCAATACAATGAGAAGAGCGAAAAAGGCGAGTTCAAGCGCTTCACGGAACCAATGCTTCCCGCCATTTTTATTTTCTTGCGGAAACTCTATCGGTTTCTCCGTATTTTCGCTCATGGTGCATATATCTTACGGGAAAGAATGGGGCTATGCAAATAATTTCCCCCGTAGTGTATAATTAAGCATAGATTAACAGCCATAAAAACGCGAAAATGTTTGAAAAATTTTTCGGAGAAAAAGACGAAACGGAGAAAAAAATGTCTGGTACCGTAGAAGGCAGAAATGAACCCTTAACGGACGAATCAGGAGTTGTTTTAACTCCTAGGGAAGAGGATGAAGAGTTTAAAAGAAGAATGGACGACCCGAATTGGATTAGGGAACAAAAATAATCTTTGGCAAAAACCGGGCGCCGCTCGGTTTTTGCTTTATTAAGAATAATTGCAGGCAGAATTTATGATTACAATAATCGGCCTCGGAAACCCGGGCGAAGAATACGAAAATACGCGGCATAATACCGGACGCATGATACTGGAGGCGTTTCGCAAAAAATTGTGCTTTTCTGAATGGGAGAGCGACAAAAAATCGCGTTCGCTCATCTCCGCCGGCAAAGTTGGCAAGGAGAAGGCAGTTCTCGTTCTTCCGGAGACTTTCATGAACAAGTCCGGCTTAAGCGTGGGAGCATTTGTTAAATCAAAAAAAGCCGCCGAATCTCTTATCGTCGTTCACGATGATTTAGACTTGCCTTTGGGCGCGATGAAAATATCTTTTAACCGCGGAAGCGGCGGGCACAAAGGAATTGAATCAATCAAAAGGGGTATCAAAACGGAAGCGTTTATTCGCGTGCGCATCGGCATTTCACCCGCAACCCCCTCGGGAAAAACAAAAAAACCGAAAGGGGACAAAGCCGTCGGCGATTTCATTCTGGGTAAATTTAAACCGAAAGAAGCGGAAGTAATTAAGAAATTAAGTAAAAAAGTAATTGAAGCAATTAAAATACTTATTACCGAGGGCCGCGAAAAAGCAATGAATGCATTAAACTGACGACCCACTACCTACAACTTACAACAAAAACCACCATTGTATGGATTTTGTCAATTGTTTGTTGTGAGTTGTTGGTTTTCTCTATTTCTTTTCTCCGTACGTGAGCGTCATTCTTTGCTCCTTCGGTTCAAAGAAAGTGATTTGGAAATCGTAGGTCTTGCCGAGCTCAAGCGCCGCGCGCAATTTTTCGTCGGAACCGAATTCCGAAACATGGACAAGTCCCGCCACTCCTTCCTCTATTGATACGAGCGCGCCGTGTTTGTTGAATTTTATAACAACACCTTTAACCGTATCGCTTTTCTTGTATTTATTTTCCGCTTCTTTCCACGGATTTTCCTTAAGCGATTTTATGGAAAGGGAAATCTTGCCGTCTTTTATTTCAATCACTTTGGCGCGCACTTTGTCGCCAACCTTAAATAACGCCCTGGGGTCTTCAACAAGCCCCCAATCAATTTCGGAAATGTGCACGAGTCCTTCCAACCCCTCCTCGATTTTTAAGAAGATGCCGAAATCAACTATGCCGGTAACGATTCCCTCAACTTCATCGCCCAGAGAATATTTTTCAATGATTTCGCCGCGGTCTTTCTGGTCCAAATCTTTCTCGGAGAAAATAAGTTTTCCTTCTTTGGGCGAAGCGGAAATAATTGATACGGAAAGGCGCTCCCCCACGAGTTTTTTCAATTCTTTTAAAATTTTATCCTTATCGCCGTCGTCTATGCGCGGGTAGTGCTCTGATTTCAATTGCGAAGCGGGAAGAAATCCCTGTATGCCTTGCCATTCCATTATCAAACCCCCCTTATTGGCATCTTTCACCAAAACGTCAATGACGCGCTTTTCGCGGATTGCTATGTCCGCCTCGCTCCAGATAAGAGCTTGGCGCGCCTCTTTGAGCGACAACTCCACATAACCGTCTTCATTTTCTTTCTCAACTACTTTCGCCTTGACGATGTCGCCGATGTTTATTTTTTTTATGACATCGCGGGCATTCATGTATTCCATCCCGTAAATTATTCCGACTCCGAAAGGATGAAGGTCAACGTAAACGGCGCCGCCTTCAACGGCGATGACCGGTCCTTCCACCAAATCTTCAACTTCCGGCGAGCGAGCGCTTTTTTCGAGAATATCTTTCATCGGTCCGTCGGCCATTACAACTTCCCCCTTTTTTGGTTTCTCGGTTTTCTTGGCGCTTTCTTTCGCGGTTTCTTTTTCATCGGCGATGGAAAGCCCTTTTTTTATTCGTTTTAGTAAATCTGCCATATTTTATTCGTGTTGTTTCTTTGGTTTTTCCCCTTAAAAACAAAAATATCCGCCCAAGGCGGATTTGTGTGTGCTCAGGGTTCCCGCCTTGTCCCGCCGTTGGCGGGATGAAGCGGGAGGTTATCCTAAACATCCGCTGTTAAATATGTGTTCCGAGTATATAGAAATGGGGGAATAAGGTCAATGGTAAGGGATTAGTTGGCAGGAGTTAGGAATTAGGTAAAATCTTTATTTAAATTTCACGGGGTCAAATGAAAAAGGCGGCACCGTGTTCTGATTTGGTACCGCCTAGGCGTTGGTTAGCTACTTTTATTTAGGAAGGCCACTACCTTTCCCGTTTTCCCCCGCCCGTAGGGAAGTGGCTTTTTATGCTCGGCGCCCGCAGGCACCTACACGAATCCTTCCCCGCCAAAAGACTGAGCTTTTGATGAGTCGGGATTTTGCGTGGATTCCTCCTTCTTTGTGTTTTCGCGAGTATAGGGGAGAAAAACACTCTCCGGGCGGGGCGGCTGGCTTTTGGCCGCCGCCCCGCCCGCGTAGAGCGCGCCATGTCGAAATGCTCGTCCGAGCGCGCTTACTGCCCGCCATCCCCTCTGGCTGTCCCGTGTTGGGGCGGCGGTTTCCTGCGGCTACTGCCCGCCATCCCCTCTGGCTGTCCCGTGTTGGGGCGGCGGTTTACTGCGGTTGCTGCCGGTCAGGCTGGCGCCGTGGTCATGCCCTGGTAATTGGCGCCGGCGGCGACGGCCGTCTTGCCGAACGTGATGGTGTTGCCCTTGCCGAAGTTGACATTATTGGTGCACTCGGTGCCGCTGGGTTTCTCTTTCTCCATACACCTCCTTCGCAACGAACAGCGCTCGACTTTTTTAGGACAGCCGAACAGGACCTTACTTCTATAGGGTATTATACCAAAACCACACTATTTTTGTCAAGTCAACCCCATCATCCGGTGTTTGTTATTAGTTATTTGTTATTGGTATACTGTTCCCTATGATCATCACTTACTTCGGCAAGGAATTTTTCAAAGTTCAAGTCGGCGACACCGTTTTGGCTTTTAATCCGATCAGCAAGGATTCCAAATTGAAAACTTCGCGCTTCGGCGCCGACATCGCGCTTATTACCGTAAACCACGAAGATTACAACGGCGCCGACCAGGTTTCTTTCGGCGAAAAAAATCCGCTGATTCTTTCCGGCCCGGGAGAATACGAAACAAAAGGAATTTTCATAAGAGGAATTCCCTCGGAATCTTCGGCGGGCGACGGCCTGCCTGCGCCGGGGGTGCCACGGCAGGCAGGCAAAAAAATAAACACCATTTACACCCTTTCGGTGGACAAAATGAACATTTGTTTTTTGGGAGCGCTTTCTTCAAAAGCCCTGCCGGCGGAGTCGCGCGAAGCCATAGACGGCGTGGATATTCTTTTTGTGCCTATTGGCGGCGAGGGAGTCCTTAGTCCGGCGGACGCTTACAGTATCGCGGTATCCATAGAGCCGAAAGTTATTATTCCCATGGATTATGGAGATGAGGCGGTGCTTAAAAAATTCCTGAAAGAAGGCGGCGCGGAAAAGGCGGAGCCGCTTGATAAATTCACCGTAAAACAAAAAGACATAGAAGGGATGGAGGGAGAAATAATCGTCCTTACTCCGTCGGCGTGATAATTTTTAATTTTAAATTTTTAATTTTTAAACAAGGAACATTAATGCCATGAAAAAATATATCGAACATTTGCAAAAAAAACCGGAACACGTGCGCCGGAAAATTCTCATAATTTTGGTTCCTGTTTTTACCATAATCATTGCTTCTTCTTGGCTTTCAATTAAAAAATTATCGCCTTCCTCGGGTAACGTTGCCGCCGTAAGGGCCGCGGCGCCGTCGGAAATTTTTGGCGGCGATTTGAAGTCTATTTGGGGGAGCTTAAAAGAGGGAATAATAAGGGTTTTTCAGGGGAAATAACCTCCTAAAATCGCTTTTAAAATCATAGCCAATGTGCTAAAATAGGTCTATAAATATGGCTCAAAAAGAAGACAAGACCCCGCCGGAAACAGGGGATATTGGAAAAAATATCATCGGCGTCAATATAAGCTCCGAAATGAAGGTGTCTTATCTTGACTACGCCATGTCGGTTATCACCTCCCGCGCTCTTCCGGACGTCAGAGACGGCTTAAAACCGGTGCACCGGCGAATTCTTTACGCCATGCAGGAGTTGGGGCTTACGGCTTCCGCAAAATCAAGGAAGTCGGCGGCGGTTGTCGGTGAAGTTTTGGGTAAATACCATCCGCACGGCGACACGGCGGTTTACGATGCCATGGTGAAAATGGCGCAAGATTTTTCGCACCGTTACCCTCTGATTATCGGCCAGGGAAACTTCGGTTCAATAGATGGAGACAATGCCGCGGCCATGCGATATACCGAAGCGAAAATGTCGCGCATCGCAAGCGAACTTTTGCGTGACCTTGAAAAGGAGACCGTTGAATGGCGCCCCAACTACGATGCCACGCGCAATGAGCCGGTAGTTTTCCCCGCGGCGGTTCCCAATTTGCTTTTAAACGGAACGTTAGGCATCGCCGTCGGCATGGCGACTTCCATCCCGCCGCACAATTTGGGGGAAGTTTTGGACGCGACCGCGCACCTCATAGACAATCCGGATGCTTCCACTGAAGATTTGACTCAATTCATAGCCGGCCCTGATTTCCCGACCGGCGGAATAATTTTCGGCGCCAAGGATTTGCAACATGCGTACGCTTCCGGACGCGGAGGAATCGTCTGCCGCGGCGAAACGGAAATTCTGGAAAAAAAGAACGGGCAATACGAAATAATCGTTTCCTCCATTCCTTACCGCATTAATAAAAGCGATTTGATTGTCCACATGGCTGATCTTGTTCGCGAGAAAAGGATTGACGGCATACGCGATATCCGCGACGAATCGACAAAAGACATCCGCATTGTCGTGGAATTGAAACAAGGGGCTGAGCCGCAGAAAGTTTTGAATTATTTGTACAAACACACCGAACTTGAATCGGCTTTCCATTTCAACATGCTCGCTCTCGTTGACGGCACGCCGCAGACGCTTTCTCTTAAGGGGATGCTTTCGGAATTTATAAAGCACCGCGAAAATGTTGTGCGCCGCCGTACAATTTACGACTTGAGAAAGGCGGAAGAGCGCGAACACATATTGCTCGGCCTCAAAAAAGCTTTAGACCACATAGATAAAATCATAAAGACCATCAAAGCCTCAAAGGATACCGGCGCGGCGCACGTTAACTTGATGAAAGAATTCAAATTCTCGGCGCTTCAGGCTACGGCGATTTTGGAAATGAAATTGCAAAAACTTGCCGGACTTGAGCGCAAGAAAATTGAAGACGAACTTCATGAAATAGAAGAGTTCATCAAGAAAATGAAAGACCTTCTTTCAAGCCCCAAGAAAATTTTAAATGTCATCAAAGGCGAACTTCTGGAAATCCGCGGAAAATACGCCGACCCGCGCCGGACGAAAATCGTCAAAGGGGGAGTCAAGATTTTATCCGACGAAGACTTGGTGGCGGAAAAGGAGTCGGTTCTTGTTTTCACCGAAGGCGGATACGTCAAGCGCACGGACCCATCCGAATATCGCACGCAGAAACGCGGCGGTGTCGGTGTCGTTGATTTGGACACCAAGGACGAAGATTTCGTCCGTATACTTTTTCACACCAGTACCCATTCCGACCTGCTGTTCTTTACCGACCGCGGGAAAGCTTATCAGATGAAAATGTACGAGATTTCCGAAGCAAGGCGCGCCACGCGCGGAAAATCAATAATGAATTTTCTCTCTCTTGCCGGTAACGAGCGCGTAACCTCCATTCTTCCGATGACGAAATCAATGAAGGGAATAAAATGCTCGTTAGTAATGGTCACGAAGAAAGGGATTATAAAAAAAGTGGCGGCGGACGCTTTCAAGGATGTGCGCCGTAGCGGCCTTATCGCCATAAAGCTGAAAGACGGGGATGAACTTTTGTCGGCTCTTTTCACCGAGCGAGGCGACGAGATAATTTTAACCACCGAAAACGGGCAATCCATAAGATTTAAAGAATCCGACGCTCGCGAGATGGGGCGTGGCGCTTCCGGTGTCAGAGCCATGTCGCTTCGCAAGGGAGACGGCATAGTCGGTGCCGACGTGGTTAAGGGAGGAAATAAAAATGGAGTTCTTTTGGTCATGTCGTCTCACGGATACGGCAAGAAAACTCCCCTTAAAGAATATAAAGTTCAGCGCCGCGGCGGTTCCGGCATAAAAACCATGAAAATTACGCCGAAGACGGGCAAGCTTGTGGTGAGCAAGGTCGTTATGGATGAAGAGATAAAAGAAGTTATTTCCATGTCAAAGAAAAGCCAGGTGGTGCGCGTTACTTTCGACAGTATCCCGTCGCTCAAAAGGCAGTCGCAGGGGGTGCGCATCATGAAGCTCCGCGAAGGCGATGCCATAGCATCTCTCACTTGCCTTTAAGAAACCAACAACCGATGACTGACAACCCACAACTAACAATGAAAATTAGTAAAATAAGGTATCATATTATTGTAGGTCATTGGTTGTGAGTTGTTGGTTGTAGGTTATTTATATTTATATGGCGTTCGTACTTCCCGAAGAAATAATAAAAAATCTCTTTTTGAATGAAGGCATGCATGTTGCCGATTTCGGCGCCGGAACAGGAGCTTTCTCTATCGCGGCGGGAAAACTTATCGGTTCGGGGCATGTATACGCCATAGAGGTGGTGTCCGACCTTCTCCCGAAAATAAAATCCGACGCGGCGGCGCGCGGGGTTTTTAATGTGGAAGTTATACGCGGAGACATAGAAACCGTGGGCGGGACTACTCTTTCCGCGAAGTCGGTTGACCGCGTAATCATTTCAAACGTTCTTTTCCAGGCGGAAGACAAGGAGGGCGTGGCGAAAGAAGCGGCGCGGGTGTTGAAGCCAAATGGCCTGGCGCTTGTCGTGGACTGGTCGGCGTCTTACGGCGGACTGGGGCCTGCGGATAAAGATGTTTTTCCTAAAGATAAAGCCGTAGCCCTTTTTTTGAATAACGGGTTTGCTTTGGCAAACGAAATTTCCGCCGGAGATTTCCATTATGGGTTCGTCGTGCGCCGGCTTTAAATTATGAAACAAACAACATTTCAACTTATTGTTCTCGTAGTTTTCGGGTTTTTGGCCGCCGCGTCTATTTTTGTATTTTCCGGAATTATCCCGATTTTTAAATCAAGCGATAAAATATCCGGCGAGGTTGTGATTTGGGGAACAATTCCCCAAACGAAAATTTTAAAACTTATAGAGGAAGTTGGCAGGCAAAACAGCGGGCTTCAGATTTTTTATGTTGAAAAATCAGAGGCGAATTTCGACAAAGATTTTATAGAAGCCCTTGCCGCGGGGAAAGGCCCGGACGCATTCTTTTTTTCTCAGGATTTTGCTTTCAAATACGCCGACAAATTATTCGTGATTCCTTACAGCTCGCTTTCGGAGCGGGATTTCAGGAATACTTACGTTGACGAGGCTGAACTTTTTTTGTCCAAAAACGGGGTTTTAGGGCTTCCGATTTATGTTGACCCGATGGTTATGTATTGGAACAGAAGCATTTTTTCTTCCTCGGGAATTTCAAAGCCTCCGTCGTATTGGGATGAATTCGCGGCAATGGTTCCCCGCATCGTGAAGCGTGATAAATCCGGCAATATCACAAGTTCCGCCGTTGCGCTCGGGGAATGGAAAAATATTTCTCACGCCAAAGATATTTTGGCCACTCTTATTATTCAGGCTGGGGCGGGGATTGTGGAACGCGCTTCAGGTTACGGCGAAGAAAAGGCTAAAGTTTCAATTTTAACCACTCAAAATGTATCGGTTCGTCCGGCCGATTCAGCGCTTAGATTTTTTACGGAATTTTCGGACGCGGTAAAACCGACTTATTCCTGGAACAAATCGCTTTCAAATTCAACCGATAGTTTTGTGGCGGAGCGCTTGGGACTTTATTTCGGCTATGCGTCGGAATTCTTGCCGATGCGCTCCAAAAATCCCCACTTGAATTTTGACGTTGTTTCTATGCCCCAAGCTCGCGGCTCGGCAACCAAAACAAATTTTGGCATGGTTTATTCCATAGGAGTAACGCGGGCCGCAAAAAATCCGGAAGCGGCCTTTTTTGCGGCAACTAAAATATCGGCGCCCCAGTTTTCAGGAAAACTAGCCGAGAATTTATTTTTAGCGCCCGCGCGCCGAGATTTGCTTGCCGTGAAGAACGAAAATTCGTATCTTCAGTTTTTCAATGAATCAGCTCTTACGGCGCGCGCCTGGCTTGACCCGATGCCGGAATTAACCGATGCTATTTTTAAAGAGATGATTGAAAGCGTGGTATCCGGCAGCGCGCGCGTTTCCGAGGCGGTTATGACGGCAAATGAGGAACTTTCCAGACTTATAAGATGATGAAAAAAATAACTATCGCCATTTTTTCGTTTTTGCCGCTTTTTGCGCTTGCCGCCGGGCTTGTCCCGTGCGGCGGGGTTGATACCAATGGCGCGCCGGAACCGGCGTGTAATTTTGACCAGCTGGTCATCATGGCTCAGAGGATAATCCGATTCCTCATTTTAATCGGCGGGTCTTTGGGCGCGGTTGCTTTCGCTTATGCCGGCTGGCTATATCTCACGAGCGGAGGGAACCCGGGGAAAGTTACTTCCGCAAAAGACATTTTTATCAAAGTTGTTCTCGGATTTATATTCATGCTTGCCGCATGGCTTATTGTGAGCCTTATAGTAAATACGCTGGGGTATCAAGGAGTGAATCTTTTGAAAGGTTGAAAAATTAAATATAATGTTTAGAGACAACCATAATGGCAATAATTAAATCATCAAAAAAGTTTTTAGGGAAAATTACCGCAACTATTTTTACATTGTTCGCGCCGATTTTGGCGTTTGCCCAAGGATATGGGGGAACCCCCGGCGCGAAATTACAAAATCCCCTTAAGGATATAAACGACATTCCTACTCTGATAGTGGCGATTCTTGACGTGGTGGTCAAGGTGGGCGGCTATATTGCCGTACTCGCCCTTATATACGCCGGTTTTATGTTCGTGAAAGCGCGCGGTAACCGAGAAGAGCTTGAAACGGCTAAGCGTTCATTTTTTTACATAGTCATAGGAGTGGCGGTTCTCCTTGCCGCCAAAGCCATATCTTTGGGGATAAGCGCCACTATCAGTAATATTGTGAGATAATAAAAGTATGAAGAGAATATCATTGTATTTTGTAACTCTTGGAGTTCTTATCCCTCAGGTCGCTCACGCCCAGGTGTGCTCTCTTTCAACCATTACTTCTTTTATAAATTGCATCACCGATATCATCTCCGGCTCAATTATCCGTCTTCTGGTCGCCCTTGCCGTCGTATTTTTTCTTTGGGGCGCGGCAAAATTTCTCAGAAATGCCGAGGATCCCGGGAAACGCGAGGAGGGAAGAATGTTTATGCTTTACGGGGTTATCGCCCTTTTTGTCATTGTTGCCGTTTGGGGATTAGTGGGGATTCTTGCCAATACATTCGGTATTGATGTCCGCCAGCCGCAGTTTCCCGGAGGAGGCGGCAAGAGTGGCTACTGGTCCGACGTATTATAATTTCAACAGGGGAGGAATCCACAGCTTCATTAGCTTAAGAAAGCCGTAATGTAGTATAATAAATGGAGGTATTGGGGAGTTTTTGCGGCAGGCGCGGCTTCGTTCCGATGTCCGGCAAAATTGTTTATAATTATTATCATTAATAAATTATTGTAGTATGAAAAAAGTATTTGCAGTAGGTTCATCATTTATACTTCCGGCCATCGCGCTCGCGCAAGATGCCGGTTCGGTTCTCCAGACGGTTAGCAACATTTTCGGTTATTTGGTTCCGATTCTTATTTCTCTCGCCGTCCTATGGTTTTTCTGGGGACTTGTAGAATATCTCCGCGGAGGTGGCGAAGATAAAGAAAAAGGCAAGCAGACCATGATTTACGGCATTATCGCGCTTTTCGTCATGGTATCCGTATGGGGATTGGTTGGGCTTATCGGCAATACGTTCGGTATACAGCCAGGCGGCGGAGCTATAATCCCGAACATCCCAAGGATTTAATTAAGCGAATAAATAACGCATACAGGCAAGTAGAAAAAATATATGGGATTTATCTCGATTGCGCACGCGCAGTCTCTTGCTCCGTTTGATAGCTTTTTGAGCAGAGTAAGCTATTACATCCTAAATCCGCTGATAGGACTCTTTTTCGCTCTTGCTCTCATGTATTTTATTTGGGGGGTTGTCGTTTTTATTAAAAATACTGACAATGAAACTGAAAAAGAGACAGGTAAAAATCACATGATATGGGGGATTATCGGGCTCTTCATAATGATAGGAGTTTACGGAATAATCGGGCTTATCACAGGGACATTCGCGCCTGGCGTGCAGGTTCCGAGAGGATAAACGAAATTGATTATTAAAAACAAAATCCGGTCTTGAAGGCCGGATTTTGTTTTTTCCGGACAAAAGAAAAAGGCAAGCTTGCGCCTGCCTCTGTCCATTTCCGCAAATTCTCGGAAACGGGAAGAACTACTTCGGTTCATGATACACCTTGGTTGGTACCATTTCCCCTTGGTGCTTTGCCTTGAACCTGAAGGCGAAGTTGGCAATGTTGTTGTCGCCGAGCGGGGTTGGTTGTCTCGGGCAGAGCTCGAAAACTCTCTCCCTGACGTTTTTCACCAGGATGCACTTTTCCGGCTCTATGCGGAGCCAGCTAGATGGCGGGGTGATTACTTGTTCCGACCATCTTTCGAACACCGCTACGACAGGGATTACCGTGACGCGGCTTGCCGCCTTTGATTTTTCCCCATGGTCGGTTGTCGGCATTTTGCCAACCAGGAAGAGGGCAAGCGGTGCGATTAGAAGCACCCCAACCCAGAACGCTTTTTCTCCGGAACCGAACTTCCAAGTGAGCGCGACGGCGATGATTGCCGCCTGGCTCGCGAGGAAGAGATTCCGGTTGCCGGCCCACTCCTTCCAGAGAGGAACGTCGTCCTGAAACAACCACAGCATCCACAGGAAGAGGAGGTAGATGGCGAGAAATGTGAATAAGCCACTAATCCCCTTGAGGGAGCCAAACAAGTTCCACTTGTCTTTGCCGGCCTTGTCTCCCTCCTTTCCTTTAGGCAAATATTCCATCAGGCGTTGCACAGAGACCGTGGATGACGCTTGCCAGATAAGTATTGCCGCAAGAAGAACGAGGAAACCTATATAGAGGATACTCATGATTTCCTCCCTGTGCTACCGCCATCCGGCTGTTGCTTGAGAGATTCGCCGAGCGATGTACCAATACCAAGCAAGTCTGCGAAGCCACCCGAGCCGGCAATGATTGTTTTTTGGCCAGGGTTCAAAGTAATCGCTCGTGCTGCTTCTGTGCCGATTACTGCTTCAGCGCTTACCTCAAGCGACCCCTTAATCTTCGCAAGACCATCTGCTCTGTTAGTTAGAACAGCAAGTTCAGCCGCCGCGTCGCCCCTGCCGTGAAGTTCACGTTTTTGTCTTTCTGCGTCTCCCCCTATCACGGTGGCTTTCGCTTCGAGGGTGGCTATTGGTACTTTCCCGATGGCTGTGTTCAGGTCACGGTGGAAATTGATGAGCTTTATCTGTGCATCATGAATGGTTAAACCCCAGTCGTTTCCCTCCTCGACATCAGATTCTCCCACCATTTCTCCTACCAAGCGCTGAATTTCTTTTTTCAACATCTGATTGTAGTACTGAAGATTTCTTAGCACTATTGCCGGTGTAACTTGGGCAAATTCACGCAAAGCCATTGCTACTGCGGTATCTTGGATTTGCCGAATTGCTTCCACCATACTGCCTACTCTGGTCAGAAACGTTATATATCTTCCTTTTTTTATCCGTATGCGGATGATAATAACAGTTTCTGCTGTGACGCGGACATTGAGAGGGTCGTCTTCTTCGGCTGGTAGAAAATCCGTCGGCAAACCTTTTGGAAGTTTTTTACTGGGATGCCCAAAAGGGATCCTTATTGGAGGGAAGAACCCTTTAGGTACTTCTTTCTTGTCTTCTTCACGGAATATGTGTTCCGGATCGGCGGGGAGTTCTTTTTGCATTACCAGCGCGGTTTCTTTTTGGAGCTGGCATATGAACAACGGAACAAACACAAGACCAGAACGGACTTCGGCGACAGGCCGGTTGAACAAAAGAATTGCCCCGAGTTCAGTCGGCTTGACGGTCCGGAAACTGGCGAATGTGTATAGAACTTGTGCGAGGAAAAGTACCTCGCCCCGGTTCCATTTTTCTCCGAAGACTTCCACAAAGTGTCCGCCGAGCCAAAGCACGGCTTCCAGTGCAAAAAGCACTCCATAGGTAATCCCAACTACCAGCCAAAACCGCGAAGTTTTCGATTTTTCAGCCACAGGCGTCTCCTTTGCCTTTTTGCAGGCGAGAATAATCGTACTCCAAAATCCTGAAAGTTTTGATTTCCAAATCTTCCACCAAGCCATTGTTGGCTCCTTGAGGACGGGTTGTCAAAGAAAAACTAATCCGGAGAAACTTAATCACAAAAATAGTAAAAAGTCAAGAAGTAGTATATATTATTTTGCAGGCTTGCAAAATGAATTTATACCGCTATGTTAGGATATATTAATTGTTCTATGGCGTAGTGGCGAAGTGGTAACGCTTCGGTCTGCAAAACCGACACGCGCGGGTTCGATTCCCGCCTACGCCTCCGGATGCAAAAAAATCAAAATTTTCACGTCGGTTTAAAGGCTTTCATAAACAAAAACGATAAGCTTCTTATTCTTCGCGAGCCGGACCGCGGCAATGATTTTGGCAAATGGGGTCTGCCTGGCGGGCGCATACAGGAAGCCGAATCAAACACACCGCTTGATAATGTTCTTAAAAGAGAAATATTTGAGGAATGTGGGAGGATAACCGTAAAAATAGGAGACATAGAAGGAGTGTGGAGGAGTCGTTCTCGCGGCGGTGTTTCCGTCTTCTTAATAGGGTTTAAATGCAATTATGTAAATGGTGATGTTATCCTTAACGAAGAACACGTTGAACACAAATGGATTGCAAAAGACGAGGCGGGGAAATATACTTTCGCGAGTGGTTATAAAGAAGCGATTGACAGTTATTTTTTAAAAAAATAATACGCTCGGGTGGCGGAATGGTATACGCGGAAGACTTAAAATCTTCTGCCGATAAGGCTTGTGGGTTCGAGTCCCACCCCGAGCACAAGCAAAATATTTTTAAAATAAAAATATTTTGTTATAGTGCT
>JBBTQM010000026.1:0-11087 GCA_038065675.1 Patescibacteria group bacterium
TTTTTTGCTTCCTTATCGGTCAAAAGCCCTTTGGGGGTAGAAAAAATCACCATGGGAGATATCAGGAACGTCAAGGGAGTGGGTGTGGCAAAAGCTACACAGATCATCGCTCTAGTTGAGTTAAGTAAGCGTTTGACCGAACCAAAGCCTGAAATTTTTTCCTCGGAAATATGGGGCGACAGAAGAAACCCGGCTTCATAAATTTTCGGGGCGCTCTCTCTGGTCTCTGTGCTTTTTGTCATAGCGAGCATACTACCAAAGGGGTAAGTAAAAGTCAAAAGAGGCTTCTAATTCAAGCCGAAAACGCGGTAAGCGTTATCAACAAGCGCCTTGGATACCCTGTTTTTATCCTCTCCTTTGATGGCGGCTATGCGGTCGGAAATTATGGAAATAAAAGAAGGTTCGTTTCTCTTGCCTCGGTAAGGCAAGGGCGCGGCATAAGGGCAATCCGTTTCCGAAAGAATTGAATCAAGGGGCGTATAACGTACAACCTCGTCATAATCGGACGTAAAAGTAACCACCCCGGTAAAAGAGAGGGTAAACCCCAAATCAAGAAACTTACGGGCTGTTTCCTTGTCGCCAGAAAAAAAATGAATGTCGCCAAAAATTCCGGATTCATTTTTGTAATGGCCAAGAATATCCAAAATATCGCGGTATGCGTCCATACTTCCCTTGCTCGGCCGCCCGTGTATCATCAAGGGCTTTCCGAGCTTCATGGCAAATTCTATCTGCGCGGAAAATTCTTTCTCCTGCCTTTTTTTATCGCCCTCATCGGTGCCGCCTCGGAAATAATCCAGTCCGCACTCCCCTATGGCAACAACTTTCGGCTCCGCCGCGAGCGCGGCATATAATTTTTCGTCAAATATTTCTTTAGTATCAGTCGGATGAAGCCCAACCGTTGCCCATACCCCTTCCTCTTCGCGTGCCAGTTCAACGGCGGCGCGCGAGCTTTCTAAATGTGTGCCTACAGTAATGGTTCCGGTTTCTGCCGCGCGCATGCGCGCCAAAACATCCGCCCGGTCGGCGGAAAATTCTTTCTCGTGGATATGAGAATGTGCGTCAAAAAATTTAAACATTCAGTCTGGCGAAAAGCGGCTTTTCGGGCATTTTGTTTTCTCTTATGAGTTCTCTTACGGCAAGAGATGTTTTTGGGAGAAATGGCTCTAATTCATATGAAGTCCTGAGTAAGTGACTTAACAGATACGCTACATCTTTTCTAGCAGAAGTCTCATTAGACTTAATTTTTTTATACGGCTCGTTGGTTTGTATGTATACATCAAGAGCTCTAACTTTCTTCCAAATATTTTCGACAACTAACTTCAAATCAAAAATGTCGTATGCTTTGTCCCATTCCCCGGGGTAATTGTGAAAAACATTATTATCCCCTATGTATTCTTCCCATTTAACATTAGTATCAAAATATGTTGTCGCCATTTTCATTACTCGAGAAACAAGATTCCCCAACCCGTCCTGCAAGTTGGCACGGTACGATTTCTTTATTGATTCCATAGTCAAATCGCCGTCTTCAAAAGAAGGAATGTCATGGAGTAAAACAAACCGCAAAACGTCTTCCGGAAAATCCGTTACGTTTTTGAATTCATCAATGACATCAAACGGCGAAATCACGTTGCCTAAAGATTTGGACATTTTCTGTCCGCCGCTCTGGATAAATCCGTTTATGACAATGTGTCTTGACTGGGGCAACCCCGCGGCCATAAGCATCGCCTGCCACATCGCCGATTGCTGGCGGTTGTTGTCTTTTCCACAATACTGGACCATCCCGCCGTTCCCGACATGCCATTTATTGAATTTCTCCACATCGTCTGGCCAGCCGATTGCCGAAATGTAATTCACCAGCGCGTCAAACCAGACGTACATTACGTGCTCCGGGTCGCCAGGCACTTCTATCCCCCACGGCATCTTTGACTTCAGGCGTGAGATGGAAAAATCCTGAAGGCCGCGGGAAACGAAAGATTTTATCTCGTTGAACCTGAAATCGGGAATTACAAAATCGGGACTTTTTTCGTAAAACTCAAGGAGAGGTTTTTGAAAGGCCGAAAATTTGAAAAAATAATTCTCTTCGCTGATAATTTCTATTTCCTTATTGGGGTGTATCGGACAGCATCCGTTTTCATTAAGTTCCGACTCGGTTTTTTCAAGCTCGCAACCGACGCAGTATTTTATTTCGTAATTTTTCTTGTATATATAGCCGTTTTTGTCGCAGAGCCGCCAAAATTCCTGCGCCGCCATTTCGTGATGCGGGTTGGTAGTACGGATAAAATTATCAATGGATAGATTGAGTTTGTCTTTAAGCAGGCGGAAGCGCGCGGCGTATTCGTCCACGTAATCCTTCACATCTCTTCCCGCCGCGCGCGCGTCATTCAAAAGCTTCGCGCCATGTTCGTCGGTGCCGGTGTTGAAAAAAACTTCGTTGCCGGAAAGGCGGCGGTATCTCGCGACAGCATCGGCACGGATAATTTCCATGGCAAAGCCGACATGAGGATCCGCATTGACGTACGGAAGCGTCGTCGTGATGTAAAACGGTTTTTTATTCATAGCCAGGAATTACCGACCTAAACGCCGAGAGATTTTTTATCATGCCCTACCGGCAGAAATTCTTTCTTTGCGCTTTTCTATATCGCCCGCCAGTTCCATAACCAAAGTTGCGAAAGGGACGGCAAGCACCATCCCGAAAAATCCGGCGAGTTGGAACCCGACTATAAGCGAAATAATGACCAAAAGAGGCGGGACGCCGGTAATTTTCCGTACGACAAGAGGATAAATCAAATGATTTTCAAATTGCTGGATGATAACGTAGAAGCCGACAACCAGAAAGCCGAGCATCAATCCGCCGTCTACAAAAGCGAGTATGACAGCCGGAATCGCGCCCATAATCGGGCCGACAACCGGAATAAGTTCAAACACCGCGGCGACAAGAGCAAGAAGGAAGGCGTATTTAACCCCAAGGACGGTCAATCCTAGATAAACAAGGACGCCAATCAAGAGGCCGAGCAATAATTGCCCCTGCATCCAAAGAGCTATTTTGTTCTGAGTGCGCTTCCAAAGGTCCAGGGCATATTTTTCATGGCGAAGCGGCACAACCACTCTCAAAAAATTTTCAATTCCTTTTTCTTGCACCGCAAGATAAAAAGATATTACAAGAATAAGCACAACTCCGGTAATCCCGCCGAAAAACAAACTAATCGCCTGAAGCGCCCCGCCGGATATCCCGAAAAGCGCGGCGCGCGCGTCAGATAGAAGGTCGACTATGGAAAAATTTGAAGTGATGTCGTTTAGAAGATTCTGGGCGCCAAAAAGGGAATCAATAGTGGAATCCAGCCCCTCAACTGAACCGACGTACTCCGGCAAAGAAGCGACGAAGTTTGAAAATTCGGTAAGAAGAGGAGGAACGAAAAAGAACAGAACGGCAAAAAACGCAATTATAAAAAGTAGAAAAAGGGAAATAACCGAAATTATTCTGGGAACACCGAAACCAACCAGGCGCCTGGTAAAAGGCTCAAGGGCCGAAGCAATAACCACCGATGTGAGAAGTATAAGAACGAAATCACGTATTTTATAAAGAGCCGCCGCCACGGCAAAAACGGCAAGGACTTTGACGACCCCCCCTATGGTCACCGTAAATTCGGTGCGTTCTTTCTCCATATACGAAAAGTTTAACGCGATTTTGCTTATGGCGCAATTAAATGACGAGAATCAAGAAATCCTCTCTGACAGAAACGAGGCTATCCCCGAGACCTTTATCCGTTCTTGCTCGCCGGTGTCGCGGTCGCGGACAGTCACCGTATCATCACCGAGAGTGTCAAAATCAATGGTTATGCAATAAGGCGTGCCTATCTCGTCTTGCCTTCTGTAGCGTTTGCCAATGTTGCCGTTATCGTCAAAAATAACCGCACCAATTTCGCGCTTTAGTTCATTGTAAACGCCGCGGGCCTTTTCGACGAGCTCCGGCTTGTTCTTGAGAAGCGGGAAAACGGCGGCTTTGACAGGAGCCACGCGCGGCGAAAATTTCAAGTATGTGCGCATTTCTCCCCCCATTTCGTCTTCCACATACGCATCGCATAAAACAGCGAGGATGGTTCTGTCCAGTCCCCAAGTAGGCTCTATGACGTGCGGCGTAAATTTTTCTTTCGTCTCTTCGTCGTAATATTCAAGCGCCGCACTGCTTTCCCTGGAGTGATTGGAGAGGTCAAAGTCGGTACGATATGCCAAACCGTAAAGCTCTTTTTTACCGAACGGAAAATCATATTCAAAGTCTATCGTTCGCTTTGAATAATGGGCCCTGTCCCCATCCGGGACCTCAAGTTCATGGATATTTTTTTTGTTGAGCCCGATTAAATTAATCCATTCAAGCATGTGCTTGCGCCAAATTTCAAATTCTTCTTTCCAATCGCTCCCGCGGATGAAATATTCTATCTCCATCTGTTCAAACTCGCGCGAACGGAAAAGAAAATCTCTCGGCGCAATTTCGTTTCTGAAAGCTTTCCCTATCTGGGCAATGCCAAAGGGCAATTTTGGGTGGAATGAATCTATAATATTTTTGAAATTTACAAACATCCCCTGTGCCGTCTCCGGTCTGAGATACGAAACTGATGATTCGTCTTCCGTGGCGCCGACATTCGTCTTGAACATCAAATTAAATCTCCTTTCAATGCCCAGCTTGCCGCCGCAATCAGGACAGATGGAAACATCCTCCAATTGATCCGCGCGAAATCTTTTTTTACATTTTCCGCATTCGACGAGAGGGTCGGAAAATCCGGCAGAGAGATGCCCGCTCGCCTGCCAAACTTTCGGGTTCATGATAATCGCCGCGTCCACGCCGTACATATCTTCGCGGCCGTCCACAAACATTTTCCACCAAAGATTTTTTATGTTGTTTTTGAGCGCCACGCCCAAGGGCCCGTAATCAAAGGTGCCGGAGAGCCCCCCGTAAATTTCCGAACCCTGATAAATGAATCCTCGGCGCTTGCAGAGAGAAACTATATTTTCCATTAGGTTATCCATTACAGTTTTGGAATTAGCTTACCAACTATAAACCAAAAACTCTAAACTAAAAACTATTTCTGGATTATATCATCCCCTACCCTAACTCCGGTGTCGCCGGAAAGTTTGGTTGAGAGAGCGGTAACTGACGAGGTAATTAGGGCTTTTGAAAAGGTATCCTCCGCTTCAAACAACGCGCTACCGGTAATGGGCGCGGGGGCGCCAATCTGGGAGGTGGACGGCGTAACCCCCAATTGGAACGAAACCTTTCTCAGAGAAATGGTGATGCCGGTTCCGGCTTCAAGCCGCCCAATATCCCAGATGACCTCGCGTGTTACCGAATTATAAGAAATGTTTTCATCGGAAGGGCTCGTATTTTCAGTAAACCGGACATACGACGGAAGAATCGTTTTCACCTTGGCGTGCGACAAATCATTTGATGAATTGGACACAGACCAGGTCACTGTGTAAGTCGTTTCTTTATCCGCGCGCGGGGGGATTACACCGAAATTTTTAAACGGACCGCTGTAATAAGAAGATACGGCGGATAACTGGACATTGGAACTTACTTTAATTGTTTTTTTCTCGGAAGAAGAAATTTCTTCCGGGACGTTTCCTTCTCCTATACGCCTCGCTTGGACACTCACGTTAAGGGTAAGCGAAGGATTTCTTACTGCTCCCTGATTCCCGGAAGAAAGGGGTAGAATATTGAATGAGAAATTAAATTGGCCGCTGTCACCTCCTTCCAATTCGGTAAGAGACGGCGAAGTGTCTTTGTTCCAAGTTAGGGTTGAATCGCTTGAGCTGTAAAAAGCTCCGACGGCGGAAACGGATTTTTTATCAAGAATTGTCCCGTTAATCTGCACGGATATTTCGGCATCAAGCACTCGCCCCGGCACATTATTTGTCCAATAAATTACACCGTTTATCCTGCCGCTTGCCGGAACTGAAATTTCAGGACCGGATTCATCGTTTATAAGAAGCTTGGCTTCTATGAACGGCCGCTTGATGGAAATTGTATGCAGTATTGAACCGTACACAACACCAATATCACCTTGGTTTTTATCGTCCTCCCTCCCCGCGTAAATCCGGAAAGACCTTTCCTCTCCGTCTTCTCCTGAAAGAGTGCCGCGAATCGTTATTTTCTTTCTGGTTCCTTTTTCAAGGTCCCCCAAGCGCCAGGCGTTATTGCCAAATGAAGTATCCGGGGATGGTTTACCCAAAGAAAATCCTGAGGGATATTCCACGCGAAGCATCATATTCCCTACTATTTTTTCCGCGTTGGCGAGAACTTCAACTTCAAGAAAAATTTCCTGGCCTGAATTTGCTTCTTTCATGCCGCTTATGGAAAGAGAGATGGGGCTTGAAGTCACGTGAACTACATATTCAGATTCTTTGACGAAAATCGCGTTTGATCCCTGTATGCGGTATTCAAGTGTCGCGCGCACCGTTCGCTCGCTTCCTTCAGCGCCAAAAAGAGTTATCTTGGCTCGCTTGGAAGCCGAATTGCCGGCTCCGATATCACCCACGAATTGCCTTATGCGCGCGACATTATTATCTCCTTCAAGAGTCGCCCCACGCGGGTATTCCACTATCAAGTCGGCATATTCAAGCCCTTGGTTGTTTTTATTTCTAATATCAAATTCAAGCTCAATTTCGTTCCCCCCCTCGACGAAAGCCGGGCCTAAAATGGAAAGGTCTATGTTTTTATTTGAGACGATATTGCGGCCACCGAAAAAAGCGGCAAGAGAAAAAATCAAGGAAACGGCAAAAAAAATCGCCGAACCGATAAAAAGCTTTTTTAAAAACGGAACATGCGGAGATGGTTCTTCCTCTTCATGGTTTCCCTCGCCCCAATCCCGCCTGATATCATATTCCTGCTTATGCAAAACGCCCGGGCGGTGCTTTGTTACAACGCCGTCATTGCGGTACAAATTCTGAGAAATTTTCTCAAGCGGGTCCTTTTTATCTTCCGGAGAAACCATATTTAAAATTATACCAGCTATAAATGGCTTTCGGAGAGGGCGCGGTTAACTTCTTTGGAAATGAAGCGGCGCACAGGCGGAATTTTATTCAAAGCGGCATCGCCAATCGGCTCTTCTATGAGGGCGGACATTTTTTCATCCCCTCCCCAGTATCCCAAGCTTTTTACGATTTTTGCGGCAAGAAAAACTTCTATATCGTTTAGGCGGCTGGTATTTGTACTGTCGGCATATGAAAATCCGCCACGAAGAGTCTCGAAAAGCTCTTCATTGCGTTCTTCGCCATGCAAAAGCCGCCTTGCAAGAAGAGAGAGTCGGGCGAGCAACATCATTCGCTCCACTCCCGATAAAAAACTGCCGCGGGTTTCTTTTATATCGGCGTTGACTATGCGCCAGGCATCGCGTCCGCGGATGAGGTCAAGCGAAACGTGGGAAAAATCGGAAAGCTGAGGACGAAGTTTGGAGCGGACTTCCCTTACGCCTTGCGCGAAGGCGATTAAAAATCCCAGGTCTTTCGTCATCAGATAGTAATAACGGTTTGATTCGCCGATGGGAGCGCTCCCTAAAATTATTCCTTCAGTTTGATAGACGTGGTAAGACATTAAAGCAGTTGGTAGTTGGTAGGAAATTAGGAATTAGAAAAATCTAAAATTGATTCAAGGGCACTTGGAAGTTCTGTCACCCCCTCATCTTCGTTAAAATGCCCCTTATTGTGTTCAATAATAATTTGAGAACCGAGTTTATCTCTAAAATCATCTTGATTATCTAATGGAACATAAGGGTCGTTATCGGAGAAAATAGCGACACTTTTATTAAGATGCGCCCTGACTTTTATAAGGTCTGGGGGCGCACCAAGCCAGTGCTTTTCAGTTTCGCGCACACCTTCTTCGTCCTCCAATCCAGATAAACTTTTAAAAAACCCCGCCACGAAAACCGCACCGCCAACTTTTTGGCCTTCAGACAATGATTCAATATAGCGAGCAATTGTTTGGCACCCCATGCTATGACCAACAAAATAAGTTTCCTCATCAGCTACACCAACGACTTTAGCTAACGCCGGAACCCATTTGTATATCCTGGGGTTACCGGCATCGGGCAATTGCGGAACGAAAACACCATATCCCCTATCTTCAAGTTCCTTTTTCAACCAAGGAAACCAGTTACTTTCGGGAACTCCATCCCATCCGTGCACGATAAATACTCTTTTTTTCATTTTTTTATATTGATTTTAAATGATAATTCCCCTATTTTTATTTCTTCCCCTTCAATTTTTTCAAAACTGATTTCTTTCATCATGGTCGCCTTTTTTATTTCTTTTTCAAACTTGGAAACGAAAGATTTCGCGGAGTCATCGCCGTCTACTGAAAGAACTGCCAAATCGTGCGGAGTCAATTTTTCTTTTTTACGTAAATCCTGAATGTTTCTGATCAGTTCGCGCAAATCACCTTCCTCTTTGAGCTCCGGCGTAATATTGGCGTCCAATTTTACGGTTCCCTTGGGAAGCGTGTCTCTTAAGATTTTTTTTACGTTTACCTCGTCCATAATAAGTCCCTCAAAAAATTCTCCTTCTTCCTTACTCAAGGTTAGCAGGGCGAGCGGTTGGCGCACTTTAATCCCGGACTCGGCGCGTACGGCAAGAGAAAGTTCAACCAGATATCTGGTATTTTTCATTTTCTCTATTATTTCTTTACCGATTTTTCGTGCCTTCGGCCAGTCTTCCAGATGAACGCTTTCTTTGCCATCGCGTTCGCGCACTTTCTGATAAATTTCTTCGGCCGTGAAAGGCATGAATGGCGCGATTAATTTTGAAAGAGTAAGCAAAACGCGGTGCATCGTTGAAAGGGAGAATTCTTTGTCTTCCCTATCATCGCCCTTTACGCGCTCGCGGCTGCGCCTCAAATACCATGTGGAAAAATCATCAATGAATTTTTCTATGCCGCGTGAAGCGGTATCCAACTCATATTTCTCCATGCCACCCGTAATTTCTGACACAAGCTCGGAGAGCCGCGCCATAATCCACAGGTCAAGAGGATTTTTACTTTTCTCCCACGAATCTTCAAAGCGAAGCTCGTGGGCGTACATTTCATAGAAACTGACCACGTTAAGAAGGCGCGAAACCACCTTGCGGTACACTTCCCCCACTCCCTTTTCGGAAAAAGCGATGTCTTCGCCGCGAACAACCGGCGAAAAAAGCAGGTAATAACGCAAAGAATCGGCGCCATATTTTTCTATGACTTCCATGGGGTCGGGATAATTCTTGAGTTTTTTAGACATTTTCTGCCCGTCCTCACCCAAAATAAGCCCGTTCACTATGACGTTTCTGTACGGCGTTTCGCCGAAAAGCGCCACCCCCAAAACAAGCATGCTGTAAAACCATCCGCGCGTCTGGTCCAATCCTTCGGCGATGAAATCGGCCGGGAAATTTTTTTCAAACTCTTTTTTATTCTCAAACGGATAATGGAACTGGCCGTAAGGCATGGAACCTGATTCAAACCAGCAGTCAAAAACATCTTTAACGCGCTCCATTTTCCCGCCGCACTGGCATGAAAGTTTTACTTCATCTATGTACGGGCGGTGGTAATCAAGCTCCCAATCTCGGTTGTGAGGGAGCGGCGCAAAAGGAATTTCCAGCACTCCGGCGGTTTTTATAAACTCGGGTTTTTTGTCGGCAATCGTTTCGCCAACCGAAAATCCGCTCGCGCCGGACGACATCATCCAAGTCGGATATTCATGGGAAATAAAAAGGATTTTGGAGTCCTTACGAGACAGTTCGACTGATTCCATAAATTCCATCACCCGGCGCTTCAAATCAGAAAGATTCTCTCCCTCGGGCGGCCGCTTTTCAAACATTTCGCGGTAATCCTTAAAATAAGCGTGGTATTCGCCAACATCTTTTCCTTGAAAAATCCCGGTATTTATTTCCCGCAAGCGCTTGTCATAAATTATTTCGGAAGCCGGTATTCCTATTTCTTCCGCGACAATTTCCGCCGTTTCTCTGGCACGGACAAAATCGGAAGAATAAATAGCTGTTATGCCCGAACGTTTCAAGGATTTAGCGGAAATGCGCGCCGCCTCGCGGCCGCGTTCGGTCAAATGAACTTGTTCGCGCGAATCGCTCGAGACATGATTTGAAACATTGCTCTCCGCCTCGCCATGACGCATAACGGTATAGATGTTCCCGCTTTTATGTACGTGTTTTTGCAGTTCTTTAAGGGAGCCGATAACTTTTGATTCTTTGCAGTCTTCACACCTCCAAACCGGGAGCGGAGCACCCCAGAAACGAGTCCGCGAGACAGCCCAGTCGCGCGCCGCCTCGAGCCACTTGCCGAATCTTCCCTCTTTCATGTGCGCAGGCACCCAGTTTATTTTTTTGTTCTCCCTTAAAAGTTTGTCTTTAATCTCCGTCACCTTCACGAACCAGGACGAGGTCGCGTAATTGATTAGAGGCGTATCGCACCGCCAGCAAACCGGGTACGGATGGACGATTTTTTCTTTGGAAAAAAGCGCTCCCGTGCGGGCGAGGTGTTTTAAAACCTCAATATCGGTGGACTGCGTGTCGCCTTTTTGCTTAACGTAGAGCCCGCGGAAGTCTTTCACTTCATCTTTTATGCGCCCGTCCATGCCTACATGCTGAATAACGGGAATATTATTTTTTACCGCGAGCTCCATGTCTTCCTCGCCGAAAGCCGGCGCTTCATGGGCGATGCCAGTCCCGGTATCAGTGGTGACGAAATCGGCGTGCCAAACTTTCCAGCCGTTCTCGCGGTTTTTCAGATTTTTGTCGTTGATATAGTAATCAAACGGCGGCTTGTATTTCTTGCCAACAAGCTCGCTTCCTTTAAATTCAGCGATTACTTCATATTTTTTTCCCTTAAAGACATCAATTAAGCGGCTTTTTGCCAAAATATAGAATTCTTTTTCGTTGTCAGTTGTATGTTGTTGGTTGTTGGTTACCTTGACGTAGTCAAGGTTGGGGTTCACCGCAATCGCGGTGTTCCCCGGCAATGTCCACGGCGTCGTTGTCCAAGCAAGAAGATACGTGCCCGGTTCGTCAACCAGTTCAAATTTAACACCCCATACTTTTACTATGTCTTCCAATCCCTT
>JBBTQM010000027.1:0-14663 GCA_038065675.1 Patescibacteria group bacterium
AGTTTATCAGCGGGCCAAAAAGCAACAACCCCCAACTTACTTTTTCGGTTTCTGATGGAGCTTTAAAATCGAATATTGAATCCGGCCGCGTTACAACCGAAGAAACGCTCAAAGCATGGGCATTGCTTAATAATCAGATTCCGGGCGCATCTGATCCGAGCGCGTTCCTTATCCCCATCAACCAAAATCTCCTCAAGATTAAAGGATTCCTTGACCTGGTTGCTTTAGCCGTGAATTCTCTTACGCCGAGCTACACCTTAAGCACTGCCACGATTGATGCATATCGCACTGATGTTTCTACTGCCCGAGCGAATGTAAATACGGCTCTTAGCAACATGTCAGCTGCCGTTGAAAAATTACAAAGTGCTAAATCGAGCCTCGAACTGGCGAAGCAAGAACTTATTCTTAAGAAAGCTGGTCCGACTCCTGAAATGCTCGCTACTGAACAGGCGAAGGTGAAGCAAGCACAAGCTAAAGTGCAGAATATACGAGCACAGATTGCAAAAACTCTACTTCGCGCCCCTATTGCTGGCGTGGTTACCAAACAAGAATCAAAAGTCGGCGAAATCGCCTCTATCGGCGTAAACATGGTTTCGGTTATGTCAGATTCCAAGTATGAAATTGAGGCGAATATTCCCGAGGCCGATATTTCAAAAATAAAAGTTGGCAACGAAGCAAAAGTTACGCTTGATGCCTACGGGAATGACATAGTTTTTGGGACAATTGTATCGTCAATAGATCCGGCCGAGACGGTTATTGACGGAATTTCCACCTACAAAACAACCCTCCAATTTAAAATTCCGGATGCCCGTATCCGTTCCGGGATGACGGCGAATACCGATATTGAAGGGGAGCGTAGGTCAAACGTACTCTTTTTGCCCGGGAGAGTGATTGCCACCAAAGAGGGAGTCAAAACGGTGAGTGTCATTGCCGGTAAAGATACATATGAAATAACCATAACAACCGGACTCCGCGGTTCAAACGGCGACGTTGAAATTCTCTCCGGTCTTTCCGAGGGAGAAATCGTAAAAATGCGTTAAAAATTTTCCGTGTTTCTTGCGCGCGGTTTTCCCAAAACTTATTTTTCATGTCTTTAATCAGCGTAAAGAATCTATCCAAGGTTTATCATGACGAAGAAGTGGCAACACCGGTTCTTCACGGCGTGACTTTCGATATTAATGCCGGAGAATTTGTTGCCGTGATGGGCCCGTCAGGCTGTGGAAAATCAACCCTGCTCCATATTTTGGGATTTTTGGATAATCCTTCGGCCGGGCAATATAATTTTGAAGGGAAAGGGGTCGGGCATTACTCGGAAGAAGAAGTGGCAAAAGTCCGGAACGAAAAAATGGGATTTGTTTTTCAGTCATTCAACCTTCTGCCGCGCACGACGGTGCTTGATAACGTAAAATTGCCGCTTATTTATTCAGGCGTTGAAGAAAGTCTGTGGGACGACATGGCAAAAAATGCAATTGAAGCGGTCGGACTTTCCCATCGCCTTGATTTTGAGCCGTCCCAGCTTTCAGGCGGAGAAAAACAGCGCGTCGCTATTGCGAGAGCCCTTGTTAATTCTCCCCAGATTATTTTCGCCGACGAACCGACCGGCAACCTTGATTCCAAGTCAGGTCTTTTGGTCATGGACACAATACAGCGTTTAAATGAAGAAATGGGCCATACCATAATTTTAGTGACCCACGAAACATACACCGCTGAGCATGCCGAACGTATAATTCGCCTCAAAGACGGTAGGATTGAAAGCGATACCAGAGTTCCAGTCCGCCGCAAGAGCGCCGGCTTCACCAAGTAAAAGCGATGAAATTAAAATACACATTAAAAACCGCCTCTACCGGACTTAACGCGAATAAGACGCGCTCGGTTCTTACCATTTTGGGGATAGTTATCGGCATCACCGCGATTATGCTTATCGTTTCGATAGGGCAGGGCGCGGAGAGAATAATTTTAAGCCAGATAGAGGGGATGGGGGCCGAGACAATCATTTTGCGCCCGGGACGCGAACCCAAAGGGCCGTCTGATTTCGCACAGACCCTTTTTTCCGATTCAATACGCGAGCGCGATATTAATGCATTGAAGCGCAAGGAAAACGCTCCTTATATCACCGATATCGCCCCGGCCGTTATTGTCTCGGACAAAGTTTCTTATCAGGGGGAAACGTATAGGCCCAGTATTTTCGGCTGGTCCGCTGAATTTCTTTTATCAATGGGGAACGTCGAGCTTGAGAGGGGAGTCGCTTTCGATGATACAGATATTAATCAGGAAGCAAGCGTAGCCATAATCGGGGCGAAAGTGGCGGACGAACTTTTCGGTCTTGATGACCCGATTGGAAAACAAATACGTATCGGCAATAAAAGTTTCCGGGTCGTGGGCCTTCTTAAGAAAAAGGGCAGTGCGGCGTTCTTTAACCCGGACGAGCTTGTCGTGATTCCTTATACGACCGCGCAGACGTATTTGACCGGGAAAAACTACTTTCAGGAGGTTATGATTCGCGCCGAAGGGCCTCAGTTTGTAAAAAAGACGGTGGAAGATATAACCGCTACTTTGCGCGAGCTCCATAACATAACCGACCCGGAGAAAGACGATTTTTACATAGAAACCCAGCAAGGCGTTATAGACCAGATTGGAACGATACTTACCGCGCTTACCGCGTTTTTATCGGCGGTTTCTGCCATTTCTTTGCTCGTAGGCGGCGTTGGTGTCATGAACGTAATGTTCGTTACCGTTACCGAGCGTACGCGCGAAATAGGCCTAAGAAAAGCACTTGGGGCGCGTAATCGCGATATAATGGCGCAATTTCTCCTTGAATCCGTCATTCTCACCATGATGGGCGGGGTCATCGGCGTTGTTTTGGGGCTTTTTCTGGGTTTCGTCACGGCATTCGGGCTTTCCCAATATTTAAATCTAGAATGGCAATACCAGTTCCCTGTTGGAGCCACTATCTTAGGGATTATTGTAGCCGCTGGCACCGGGCTTATTTTCGGCATTTATCCCGCGCGCAAAGCGGCGCAAAAAAATCCCATAGAAGCTCTGCGGTACGAATAGAAATTATTAAAAAATAAAAATCAAAAATGAAAATTTCAAGCACGGCGTTTAAAGATGGGGAGAGAATACCGGAAGAATATACTTGCGACGGGAATAATATTAATCCGCCGCTCGCATGGGAAGAAATACCGGCTGAAACCAAAAGCATGGTTTTGATTGTTGAAGACCCCGATTCGCCGTCGGGAACATGGACGCACTGGACTCTCTGGAACATTCCGCCTGATTCAAACAAAATTGATGAAAATAATTTTGCCGGCGGCGCGATAGAAGGAGGAACTACTTTTGGTTCCATAGGATACGGGGGACCTTGCCCCGGAACCGGAACTCATCGCTATTTTTTCAAGCTCTATGCTTTAGACGGGGTTGTAAATTTAAAGCGGGGGGCGTTACCCGGGGAACTATTGCGCGCAATCGATGGAAGAATTATAGACAAAGCGGAACTTATGGGGTTGTATGAAAGAAAGAGTAGATGATAGAATGAAAAATCAACAAAATATACACGGTAATGGATTTGCTTATCTCGGCTATTAAAAAACTTCTGTTCGTCGCCCTCGCCCCGTTTTACGTGGCGATGGTTATTTTTTTAAACCTGACCCACGATTGGTGGACTAATTTGTGGGATTAGAGGCCTATTTTCTTTTTTTACGCCGTACGATAACCTTTTCCGTGAAAGTAGTTTTTTTGCCGGCTTTCTTTGTATATTTTTTACTCACGAACCGGCCGGAAACGGCGCTTTTGTAAACTTTTTTCTTTTTGTTTGCCATATGATTAATTATATCCCATGTCGTATACTGGTTAATCCACAGAAATGTCAAAACTGGATAAGCTCATAAAATTTTCCAAGCTTCTTAACGATTTCCGCAAAGTTGAGCGGGCCTTGCGCGTGCATGGGGAAGACAGGCGCGAGAATGACGTAGAGCACAGTTACCAACTCGCCATGCTTGCCTGGTTTCTTGCGGTGGAAACAAGCGCGGATTTGGACATAAATCTTGTCATCAAATACGCCATGGTTCACGATTTAGTCGAAGTTTATGCCGGCGACACCTACGCTTACACTACCGACAAAAGTGAGCGCGAAAGCAAAGAAAAACGGGAAAAAGACGCGGCAGTGCGCCTACGGAAAGAATTCCCAGAATTCGAAGAACTTCATAGCTTGATTTTACGTTACAACGAGCGGGGTGATAATGAAAGCCGATTTGTTTACGCACTGGATAAAGTTCATGCCACTTTAAATATTTATACCGACGGTGGGCGCACCTGGAGAGAGAAGGGGATAACGATAGACATGATTGTCGGTTATAAGAAAGACAAAATCGCCCTTTCGCCGGAAATAAAAATTTATTTTGATGAATTGATAGAACTTCTTACCCGTGAAGAAAACAAACTTTTTTAATATTTTTGCTTTTTAGGTTTTTGAAAAATTATCGTGCTGATGCCCGCGGGGGAGGAGTAATCCGTACTTCTTTGGATGGAGGGTTTAAATATAAGATAGTGTCGCACAATATATCTTTTGCGACCATTAACAAAACTTTACGGCAACAGAGGTCTTCCCTACAGCTAATCTGTTTAATTAGGAACAGCGCTATTTATGCCAGGAATTGCCGGCATTTGCGGCAACTGGGGCAGGAATTGCGGGAAAATTTGTATCTCGGCCGCTCTTCCTTCCTTAAGCGCGGTTAAATTTTCTATATTTTGCTTGAATGCTCCTTTTATGTAATCCGCGAATATATTGTTCCAAAGATAATCTGTCGGCTTTTCCAGGTACCCACTCCATATAGATTTACCCAAAGCGAGGAGATATTTGGCGTTTTCCACCGTTGTCGGTGATTGCATTACCGATTTTATGTTGATATTGAAATAACTCAAAATAAAGAATAACGCGACTAGTATTACTATAAGTTTCAGGATAAATCCTTTTTGGTTTGTTTTTTTCATTTCTATGAGTTGTTACAAGTACAAAATCTGTCGTAGCTGAACACCTTATATTATATACTTGCCTGTTTTGGCTAGCAAAACGGTATTGCATAAAAGGCCCGGCCAATCAAAACTGGTTGCTGACAAGTACCAAAATCAACCCCAAAATGGCAAAAACTATGCCGATAACCCAAAATCTCATTGTCACTTTGTATGATGGCCATCCCCTGGCTTCAAGGTGGTGATGTATTGGCGCTACCAAAAAAACTTTTTTTCCGCCCCTCCATTTTTTGGAAAGTATTTGAATAATAACCGATAAAGAAGTAATAACTAACGGGAAAGCAATTATCGGCAAAATAAGCACCGTGTCGGTTAAAAAAGCAATAACCGATAAAGTGACGGTTAATCCAAGCATGCCCGTCTCCCCCATGTAAAATCGCGCAGGCGGTATATTAAACCAGAGGAAAACCAAAATACTGCCGGTTATGACGGCGCAGAAAGCCGCCAGGTCAATTTGGTTGTTAAAAAATGCGATTCCGGAGTAAGCGCCAAAGATAGATGCCAGAATACCTCCCGAAAGTCCATCAATCCCGTCTATAACGCTGCTGGAAAAGACAGCCAACATCACAATTATAAAAAACGGGATAAAAAAATATCCCAAATCCAGATAACCGTAAAACGGCACGGTAATGTAAGAGACTCCTAATTTATAAAAAAACCACCAGCCAATAATCAAGCCGATACTGATAATCGTAGCGACTTTAATTTTCCGGTATACGCGGCTATCTTTGGCGTATGACCCTTTGCCGAAAATCTGAAGCAGGTCGTCGGATATCCCAATCAAGGCGGCGGCTATTAAAGAGAAAAAAGGCAAGAGGGTTTGATTTCGGCTTAAAAAATTCATCTTTTCAGTCAAATCCGTTGAAAACAATTTAGATATAACAAAAAAAATCAAAATAGTTATTGAAGCACTAAGCCAAATAATGACTCCCCCGATCCGCGGAGTGTTTAATTCACCTTTTTCATTATGGATTTTTTTAAAATCAGTAGATATCCCCTCGTTGTTTTCGCTGCTACGGGAATATTTTTTCCACATTTTATATTTGTAAAAATAATGCGATAGAGGTGACACGATAATCATCCCAATAAAAAAAGCCACAACTGTGGGAACAAAAATCTTTAAAACACTTAAAATCATATAAATTATCCCGAGACCCCGCGTTTGGGCGCGCAGATAAAGGCCGGTTCGCGAAATTATATCATATTTGGAGTGAGGTTATCGAAAGAGCTTATTTACCCAGTAGAGCAGTATTTATTATAAGTATGAAAGCGGATTTAAGTATCCGTTTTGCGGGGAAATCGGCAGTCTCAAATACGTGCCGCACGTTATGCTTATATATTTGTTTGGACCCGTCGGCTCCGATATTCTCACCGCTTTTGAAGCAAGTACCGTGAAATGAAGATGAGGGCCTGTGGTATAGCCGGTATTGCCGCTGTAGCCTATTACTTGTCCCGTGCTTACAATTTCACCTTGGCTCACTTTGATAAGGCTAAGGTGCCCATAGATGGTTGATAGCCCATTGCCGTGCTCCAAGAGCACCCATTTCCCATAGGACGCTTTGTAGCAGGAAGTATCCGTATTCCCGGTGCCGACCACTCGTCCGCCGAGCGAGGCTTTGATTTTTGTTCCGACGCTCGCCTTAAGGTCAATCCCGTTATGCCCTTTCCCGTGGTACACCTGGGGGTTTTTTGTGGCAAAAGGCGTATCCCCGAAATATTGGGTTATTTTTACGAAATCAAGCGGCCAAGAAAGCACTCTGCCGCCTGCAGGCGGCAAACTCGCCGGGTCAATGTCCACCCGGAGCTTGCTTTCGAATTCGTATATTTCCCTTTCCAGTTTATTTTTTTTGGTAAGACGTTCGGACAAAAGTTTCCTATATTCCGATTCCTTATTGTTTGTTTCTTTAAGAACAGTGTTTTTGTCGCTTTGGTTTATTTCAACGATTTTTTTCTGGTCCGCAAGCGTTGCTTTGAATCCAAGGAGTTTTTTTCTCTCTGCTTCTTTATTTTTTTTGTTGTCTTCCAGATTTTGTTTAAGTTTCCGGACATTTTCTATGTGTGTTTTTAAGGCATTTTCCACGCTTATTAACGTATCCATACTTTCCCAAATGTCCGATATTTTATCTTCCGCTAAAACCAGTTCAACTATATTTTTTGATTCCAATGAATCAACATTCTTAATAATCGCCCCGAGTGTGTCCAGGCTTTTGTTGATACTTTCGTTTTTTCCCGCTATTCCTAAGTTAAGGTTATTTATATTCGTGTTAGTGATGCTTATCTTTTTTTCGGTGGCCTTTATTTCCGCAAGCAGCTTGCCCTTTTCTGCTTCCAGTATTTTCAATTCTTTTTTCAGGCTGTCTGATTCTTTGCCGGTTTCATCAATTTGTTTCTGGTAAAGGGCGATTTCTTTTTCTATTCCTTCAACTTCCGCGTTTCGGTCGGCAATCATTTTTTTAAGTTCGGCAACTTCCTTGCCCGCTTCGTCTTCCGACGATAATTCTTCCGTTGCCGCGGTATTTTCTTCAGCGAGCAAAAAAGCCGGCGCGGTTGAAATTACGGAAACAGATACAAACAAAAACGTTAATGTGCCGAAAATTCTGAAATATTTAGGCATTTAGTGTTTTTATCGCCCGCCCGATTCGCGCCAAAGATTCGTTTTTCCCCAAAATATAAGCGACAGAAAAAGGGTCCGGGCTTTTTTCTTTTCCCGTTAAGGCATATCTAAGCGGCCATAAAACCGAGCCGCGCCCGGCGCTCTCGGCAAAAGGCATTGTTACCGCCTTGATATTTTCGATTGTAAACCTTTTTTCGTCCAAAGACTCAAAAAGAGCTTTTATTTTTTCAAGATTTTTCCCCGCGGTGTTCGAGGTCTCCCCTTTCCACGGCAGTTTTTCTTTCGGGCATTTCGGCTCATTTAAGAAATCAAGCTCCCCGCCGTTAAAAAGGTTTTTTATATTGCCTAACGTTGAGATTCTTTCCAAAACAGGCGGAAGAAATTTTTCTGCGGTGCTGATGTCAGTACTCGTAATTTTCATTATTTCCTTTTTTACTATCTCAGGCGATTGTTTTATATATTCCCGATTAAACCAATTTAATTTATCTATATTGAATACCGCTCCTCCTTTTTGGACACGCCCCAGGTCAAAGAGTTCTATTAATTGGGAAATAGTAAATAATTCCTCTTCCCCGCCTGGGTTCCACCCGAGAAGAGCGAGATAATTAAGCATCGCTTCCGGTAGATATCCCCGGTCTCTATATTCTGTGAGCGCGACGGCGCCGTGGCGTTTTGATAGCTTTGAGCGGTCAGGGGCGAGAATAAGAGGAATATGGGCGTAAATTGGCCTTGCCGCGCCGAGTGCTTCAGCTATCAATATTTGACGCGGAGTGTTTGATATGTGGTCTTCCCCCCGGATAACATGCGTTACCCCCATTTCAAAATCGTCAATTGCTACAGCGAGATGGTAAAGCGGCTCATCAAGAGAGCGTGCAATGACAAAATCACCGAGTTCTGTCGTGTCAAATTCTACTTCACCGCGTATAACATCATCAAATTTTATTTTTACGTTCGTATTTTTAAAACGAATCACCTCTTCCCTCCACCCTTCTTTAAGAGGAGTTTCTTTCGAAATATATGCCTTGCCGTTTTCAATTAATTTTTTAAGATGCGAACGGTAAATTTCTACACGCTCAGACTGGCGGTAAAATTCATCCCACGAAATACCAAGCCACGAAAGGCCGTCGGTTATGTTTTTTTCGTATTCAGGCTTATTCCTTTCTTTATCAGTATCTTCTATGCGCAAGATAAATTTACCGCCGTGTTTCTTGGAGTAAAGAAAATTAAAAAGAGCGGCGCGGGCCGTGCCGATGTGGAGATTCCCGGTCGGTGACGGGGCTATTCGCACAACCGGCGTTTTTTCAGGATGACTCATGTTCTAAAGCCATTTCAACTATCCCGCGCGCGATAGTTTCCGCCGCGTTGGGTTGGTAAAATTTACCCGCGGCTACGGACATTGTTTTTAATAGTTCTTTATTCCCCATAAGTTTTTCTATTGCAGCCTTGAGGACGCTCGGGGAAAGATTTGATTCTTCTATGACGGTGCAGGCGCCGGCCCTTGCGTAATTAAAGGCGTTTTTACGCTGGTGGTCTCCGTTGGAATCGGTTATCGGTATGACGATAGACGGTAATTTCCAAGCGGCTATTTCAAACATGGTAGAGCCGGCGCGCGAAACAACCAAAGAAGAAATCCCGGCGGACATTCTCACGCTTAAAGCATTAAGGTAACCGAATGGCCTGTATCGTTCTTTGTAATTTGAATTTTCAAGAATTACTTTTGAAAGTTTTTCCACGTTTTCAATATTATTGTTTCCCGTCTGGTGTATTATTTGATATTTGGTTACAAGGTCAGGCAGAGCGTCAAGCACGACATTATTTATAAGTTCCGCTCCTTGCGAGCCGCAAATAATTAAGATTGTCGGAAGTGACGGGTCAAGATTCAAATAACTTGAAGCCCCTTCTTCAATCGGAACAAGAATTTCCTCGCGCACCGGCTGGCCGGTGTATACCGTTTTTTCTTTCGGGAAATAATTACTCGCTCCTTCGTAAGAGATGGCGATACGTTTGGCGAATTTTGATGCCCACATATTGGTTCGTCCGGGAACAGAGTCCGATTCATGTATGAAAACCGGAATTCTCAAAATTTTAGCGGCAAGGAGCGTCGGGAAGCTGGCGTACCCTCCTTTTCCGAAAACAACGTCGGGATATACGGCGTAGACGTTAATGAACGCGCGGATGATTCCTAAAATTGTCTTAAAAATATCAAAAAAATTACGCACCGAAAAATATCGGCGTAATTTACCGGCAGGGATATGCTGGTAAATTACGCCATTTTCAAACAGCGCCCGTTCGTTGTAAGGTGAGTCTGAGAAATAATATATTTTAGAATCGACTATTTTTTCTTTGTCGATTACTTTGTTTAAGGATTGAATGACGGCGATAATCGGGTAAAAGTGCCCGCCCGAACCTCCGCCGGTGAAGAGTATTTTCATCCTGTTAGAAGTTAATGCTAAAAAGACTTACCGAATAAAACATAGTTTCCATAATTCATGATTGCCGTTTCTCGCGGCGGGAAATATTAAGAAGTATGCCAATTTCCGCCAGGGCAAACATAAGCGCTGTTCCGCCATGGCTTACAAAGATGATTGGCACTCCGGTGAGGGGAAGAATTCCTATCATTGACCCTATGTTTATGAACGATTGGGACACTATCAGTATAACAATTCCCGTCGCAAGGAGTCTACCGAATTGGTCGCCCGAAGAGTCGGCTATTTTAAGCCCGCGCAGGGCGAAAACGACAAAAAGAGATATAAGTATTATCGCACCAACAAAGCCAAATTCTTCCGACATGACCGCGAAAATGGAATCCCCGACAGGTTCCGGCAAAAAGTCGAATTTTTGTATACTTTGTCCGAATCCCCTGCCAAACATCCCGCCCGAGCCTATGGCTATTAAAGATTGCTGAAGTTGATAAGAAGCCCCGAGCGGGTCTTCTGAGGGATTTAAGAAAGTAAGAATTCTAGCCATGAGATATTGTTTTGTGAATGCAAGGGCGACAATTCCGGCAACTGAAGCCGCGCCCAAGGCGAAAATATCCCTCAACCGCGCTCCGGCTACAAAAAGCATGGCTATACCGGCCGAGAAAATGACAAGAAATGTTCCCGTATCCGGCTGCTTGAGTAAGATAATTCCGGATATACCGGCGAGAATCATGAAAGGCAAAACCCCGTGTTTAAACGAACGTACCCTTTCTTTGAACATTGAGAGAATTGCCGCCAATGCCGCGACGAATCCTATTTTTAAAAATTCAGCCGGTTGAAAGGAGAAAGAGCCGATTGAAATCCAACGCGCCGCGCCGTTATGCTCAAGCCCTACCCCCGGGACGAAAACAAGGGCGCTTAAAGTTGCCCCGATAAAAAAAACAACAAGAGAAAATTTTTTCAAATACCGGTAGTTAATTTTTGAGAAAAACGCAAGAAGCAAAAACCCGGAAAACAACCCGAGAATTATCTGATTAAAAATAATTCCGTAAAATTTACTTTCGTTTTGCGCGAGAATGCCGAGCGATGCCGAGCTGAATATAAAAATTCCCGCAGTCACTATGACGAGCGATATGCCCAAAAATGTTTTGTCCACTCCCACTTTTTTCATATCTTTAACCCGCAAGTGCTATTATCATGCCTATAATCGCCGTAATAACCGAAATTACCCAAACCCGCATAGTTATCTTATACGATGGCCACCCAAGTTCTTCAAAATTACGACGTACGGGGGTTACGGAAAATATTTTTTCCCCGGCGCGCAGATTTTTGGAGAGAGTTTGGATAATAATATAACCGGAAGCTAGAAAAAGAGGAAAAGCGATAATCGGCAATACGAGAACCGAGTCGGTTAAAAATGCCACGATTGATAAACTTGTCGTGAGGCCGAGTATTCCTGTTTCCGACATATAAAATCGCGCCGGCGGGATATTGAACCAAAGAAACGCAAGAATTGCTCCGGCAACAACCGCGCAAAACGCCGCAATGTCTATCTGGTTTTGAAAAAATGCAATTCCGGAGTAAGCGGAAAAAATGGTTGCCATAATCCCGCCCGACAAACCGTCAATCCTATCAATGGCTCCGCCGGAAAAAAGAGCAAGCATTACTATCATGAAAAACGGTATGAAAAGAAGTCCGAGCTCAAATTCCCCGAGAAAAGGGACACTTACCGCGGAAATTCCCAATTTATAGTAAAACCAAAGTGCGCCGATAAACCCTATCCCAAGAATCACTCCTATTTTTGCTGGGATAGGAAGTCCTCCGGCAACGTATCCACGGCGGCCGTATATAACTAAAAAGTCATCAGCGAGACCGACAATCGACCCGACGATTAAGGTAAAAAGAGGCAGCCATGTTTGTCCACGGCTTATGAAATTAAGTTTTTCGGTTACTGAATCGGAAAATAAAACAGAAAGAATAAAAACAACGAACGAGGTGATAAGCACGCTTGCCCAGATGACAACCCCGCCCATGAGTGGCGTCCCCGCTTCTTTTTCTTTGCGTATTTCGCTTTGAATAGCCACCTTTCCCCTGCCTGTCTTTTCGGCGCCCGTTTTATTTTTCCAAAGTTTATGCTTGTAAAGGTAATGGGCAATTATGGGAGAGAGGGCGATGCCAACAAAAAATGAAAATGCCGCCGGAGCAAACACTTTTACAACGTCGAATATCATAGTGATTAGTATACCCCATGAGATAATCAGGGGCTATTTCTTATGCGATTTTTTAAAGTATGGTCAAAGACCAAGATGTATGGCTTCGCGCGTTCTTTCGGAAAGTTCCAATACGTCGGAAAATCTACCATTGAGGGTCCCTCCTAGAACTACAATGATAATCGGCTGTCCCAGCCCGGCGTCAAAGGCAATAGCCAAACTTCCTCCGGCAATGTCGGTAAACCCCGTTTTTGAAGCAATAATTCCGGGAATTTTTTCCACGGTTTTATTAGTATTTTCCGCATTGTGGGCTTTCTCGTCTTCGGAATGAAAAATCACAAGAGAATATGCCGTGGCTTCAAGAATATCAGGATACTTAACAATAAATTCCTCCATAATGCGCGCTACCCACTTCGCCGAGGCATACGCCCCGGCGGAATCGGAATTTTCATCAAGTCCGGTTTCGTTGGCAAAATAAACGTCCTCAAAGCCGCTCTCTTTCGCCCTGGTGTTCATTTTTTTTACGAACTCCCCTTCTCCGGACGCGCCAAGCGCGCCTGCAATCGCCGCCGCGCCGTCATTTGAAGAAGTAAGAAGTGTAAATTTTATAAGAGAATCCAGTGTCCAGCGTTCATCCGACAAAAGCCCGGTATCACCTTCTTTCCCCAGAGATTTTTTACTTATAGTTACAATTGTTTTACGTGGCGCTTCCGAGAGTGCGGTTAGGGCCGTCATTAATTTCGTAAGTGATGCAATCGGCAGAGTTAAATCGGCATTTTCTTCGTAAAGAATTTTTTTGCGAGAAATATCATAGACATAGGACGCTTTCGCGGTCAGATTCATCCCTGAAAAAGCGTTTCGAGCCCGAATTTCCATTTTCTTGGCTGCTTCCGTAAACTTCTGGCGGTTAAAAATATCTCCAAAAAAAGCGAGGGCAATAATCAATATTAGAAATCCGGCCGCTGTGTTTCGCAGTTGCTTCATTTTATTTTTTAATTTCCTTTTTCTTCCGAAAGCGAATCAATTGATTCAATCAGTCCGGAATATTCCGGGAGCTCCTCTTTTTTTGAAATTCCCAAATAGCGATAAATATCCATTGTCGGGACGTAAATAAAGCTCCGCCCGTCTTTCGGGTTCGCCTTTTTTTCTATAAGGCCGCGTATCTGGAGATTGCGGAGCATAAACCCGGAATTGACGCCGCGGATGTAATCTATGTCGCTTTTGGTGGCACCGCCGCTGTAAAGTATTACCGCCAAAGTTTCAACGCTTGCTTTGGAAAGCTCCCCCTCCAGTTCTTCTTTGGCGATTTTCTCTATAAAAGGAGATGTTTCTTTTGAGGTTGTGAGCATTACTTCGTCTTTGGTGCGTACAAGATTTATTCCGCGTTCGGAAAGGGATGCCGCCAGTTCCCGAAGGCCGTTTTCGGCTTCGCTTTCGGTAACGCCTAAAATTGACGCCAAAGATTTAACCGTTATCGCGTCAGTTTTGTAAAAAAGTATCGCTTCGATTTTTTGAGAAAGTCCCATGATATTTAAACGGAAATTACGGTCGTTTTTTCTATGCTGATATCGTCAAATTCAGTTTCCTGGCGCACCGCGACTATTCCCTGTTTTACGAGTTCAAGTATCGCCAAAAAACTGACTATCAGGAAAACTTTGCTTTCTTTTTTGTTTCGTGCGCCCTCCGCTGAAAATTTATGAAAGCTAAGTGTCATGCTTTTTTCAACGCGCTCGGTCAAGCTCCCTATCATCTCTTCAAGAGTGATGGCTTTAATTACCGTCGCCTCGGGAAGATTTTCTTCGCGCAAAGGGACATTCATAATCGCTTCGCGCAATGTTTCCGCCAGACGCTCTTTGGTAAGAGAAGAGTCCGGAACAAAAATCGGCGTAATCGCCGGATACGGCCTCTTGAAAAGGACGCCTCGGCCGAATATTTTTTTTAGCCCTTCCCCCGCCTGCCTGTAAAGGGCGTATATTTCAAGGCGGCGCTTGAGTTCATCTATGCTCCCCTCTTCTTCGTCGGTTAAAGAAAGCCCCGGGAGAAGAGATTTTGATTTAATTAAAACAAGCGTTGCGGCAGTAACGATAAAATGAGCCGTATAAGCAACCGGTATTCCGCCCAATGTTTTAAGATACGAAATAAAATCGTCGGTTACCTTGGATAAGGATACATCGCTAACTGCGAGTCTCTTTTTTTCTATGAGGTCTAAAAGAAGCTCAAGCGGCCCTTCAAAGGAGGGTGTTTTTACGGTATATGCGGTGTCCATTTCCTAGAATATTACTTGTTTTTGGGCGTTTTTTCAACCCCGTGCTTGTTTTTAATCGTATTGAATAGTAGGCTTTATTTTGGTCACCGGTTCTCAGTCCCCAGACAAAGAGGAGGTCTTATGCA
>JBBTQM010000028.1:0-1866 GCA_038065675.1 Patescibacteria group bacterium
GGATTGTGCTTGCCAGCGCGGGAATGGCGATGACGGCTTTCGGTTTTTACACCGCGTCCAATGTGCGAACAGATAATCGGATTGGAGAAATTAGAGTTGAGCAGTCGGCGGAAAAAGAACGGATTGCCAAATTGGAAGAAGCCATCACCACCATTAAAGATGACAACAAAATTATCAAAAACGACATTAAGGCGATTTTGCAGGCGTTGAAAAAATGAGTTACAAAAATTACGGACTGCAAATCTCAAAAACGCCAGACCCCAATGCCTATATTTTAGGCGGTTTGACGGAGTTGCCAAAAATTATCATCCAACCCGACCGGGATTATAGTTTATCTTTGCCTAAATATGAACCTCAATTCGGCGGCGGTTGGGACTCCTCGGGGTGTGTAATATGGGGTCATCAAAACGCGATTGAGATAATTCTAAAGAAAACCACGGGAATAGAATACAACTTCTCCGAACGATTTAACTACATTACGGGGAATGTTACTCCGCCCGGTTCAGACCCCCACGAGCAGGCAGAGTATATTAGAAAGTATGGCTTAATCGCTGATGTCTCTCTGCCGATGACAAAGACCTACGAAGAGTTTATCACCCCTAAACCGATGACTAATGAATTACTGGTCGAAGGCAAGAGATGGACTTACACGATGAAACACCAGTTTGTCTGGGACACGCCCCAGACGAAAGGACAACGGCTGGAAAAAATAAAAGAATATCTGCAATATAGTCCGCTCGGCGCAAGCGTTACCGCTTGGATTTTGGAAAACGGCGTCTATGTGGATAACGGGCAACCCAATACCCACTGGTGCGTTCTCTACGGGATTGACGACAAGGGATATAAAATCTTTGACAGTTATGATCAGAGTAAAAAGATTTTGAGCTTTGATCATAATATCCAAATCTGCAAAAGGTATTTCCTAGAGAAACGAGCCATTAAAAGGTTCTGGTTGTGGGAAATACTGAATCGATTATTCAAATGAAATATACTATGGTAAAATTATCTAATCGTGCAAAAAATGTTTTTGGAAAAAATGAACTACTTACTTAAAATTTTAGAGTCTCTGGTTACGCAGTTGAAGTCAATCATTGTAACTAAAAACCTGCAAACCGAGGCAAGCAAAAAACTTTACGAAGTCGCTAAAACTTTTCTTGATAAGGACGCTTCGCCAAAAGACCTTGCCACCGATGAATACGGTTGCGCTGAAAGTTTGAATGCCGTTTGCGAAGCGGCGTGGGGCGAACCAATCGGCGGCGGCGTCTCCACCTATCGGATGTATTACGCTTTATTGAATCATAAAAAATTCGTTGAAGTTACCAGTCCACTGGCGGGCGATATTATTCTTTCGCCCACGGGAATTGGCGGCGGGAAAAATGGAATTAAAAATGGCCATACCGGAATTGTCTCCAGCAACGGAAAAATAATGTCCAATAATTCCGACAACGGTCTCTGGCAAGAGAAATACGATTTATGGTCTTGGCGGTATCGTTATGTTCAACTTGGAGAGTATAAAATGCTTTATTATAGGCGTATTTTTTAGTTTTCCACTTATTGTTTCCCCTCCCTATGTTAAAATAGGTTCAGGCGACAAAGGTTGCGGGGGGATTACTAATTAAATTTTTTTATTATGTCATTAACTATTAGCGGCGTGATTGTTTCGGTGGCCGGCACTTTATTGGTTAAATACGGTTTCACGGAAACTTGTTCAAGCGAAATTATAACCAATATACCTTTAATTGTTGGCGGGTTGATGGCGTGGATCGGGCGAGTGCGCGCGGGCGGAATTACGGCTCTCGGTTTCCGTAAATAACATTCCTACTTTAATTCAAGGTCTGGCGGCGTTAGTCATTTCTTTGTCGTCAT
>JBBTQM010000029.1:0-1504 GCA_038065675.1 Patescibacteria group bacterium
TTTCCATATTTTGAAGTTTCAAAAGGTTCTCCTGAAATTTCTTTCGGGCGGGTTCGCTGGACATTATTATTGGCTGTTTTTGTTCTGGGTTCATATTTTGTTCCATATTAAAATGTTCTCCGATACAAATTCGGATTCCAGTATTGTTTATTTCGCTCGACCCTTTCTGTTGGATTCTCCTTGATATATTTCGCTTTCCAAAGTTCGTATTCAACCCTTGCGTCTTTCACTAAATCCCAACGCCTTAATTCGCGGAAAAGTTCCATCTTTCCCCGCCATACAAATCCATCATACTCATCGTTTTCCGCATTAAGCAAATCCGTAGTCGCCGTAGAGTTTTCAAGAAATGTCCCAGCAGAAGATTGCCACGGATACCCTGAATAATAAAGTATGTTATGTATCTCCCCCGTGTGAAAAGAAATATCATCGAACCTGTATCCGTCATCGGACTTGCCCGATGTCTTGGTCATATAAATTCTTATCGAATCGCAGGTTGTTGGAGCAACTGTTCCATTCTGCGTCATAGAAGCGAAATCAAATCTCAACAGATTCCAGCCGTTCACAAACGCAGTTCCTTCGTTGGTCGTCGTAATCGTTTGCGTATAGTAATTCGTAGTCAAATCATTTCCGACATCCAAAATAAAGTTCGTGAGGTTAGTTGTAGAATTGATGTAAACCCAGACGAATACCGAGCCGTTGTTTATGTAATCCGTTATGTCAAAAGAGGTAAGAGAAGTATTGTAAATTCCCGCAGTCGTAGCCGAGCCGGTAAGGTCGAAAGAAATCGAACCGCCGCCTTTGATGTAATTCGTAGTGTCCGCCGCAAGATTCGCCGCGTCGTTATACGCAGTCCAAGTTCCACCGTCAGCCGTAAGATTATTCAAAGAAGCGGGATTCAGAACCGTATCATCAACATCTCCCGAAAATTTCAATCTCTTTACCAGTTCATCTGTGGCTATGGCTATGATGTTATTCTTGACTGTTTTCTTCATATCGAACTCCTGTTCGGAAACGAGTTCAAGACGAAAATTAGTTTCCCTGTTTGCTTGCGGAATCAGGTCTATCACGGCATCGCTTTTCAAATCGGCAGGCGAAGCGTAGGAATAAATATCGTCAAACAAATTAGAAGCTAATACGGAGTTCCGTTTAGTGCTTCGCAAATCTACTTCGGAAACCACAATCCGCGCCGCTCGATTGAGATAAGTCAAAGCGGTTATGACGTTAGTTATATTCGCCCTGCGAGCCGAATCTATAACGTCATTGAGATATTCGGAGTATGCGTAATTCCCGGTAGCCATTTTTGTTTAATTTAACTCATCAATTTTTTATGACGTTTTGCCATTGAAATTGCAATCGCCGCAGCTTGTTTCTGCGAAACTGGTCTGCGAGGATTTTTTGACGAAACAGGCGCATGCGTATTTCTGCGCACTCCTTCCGCCATTATCTTTTTGATTTTTTCGCCGACTCTCGCTTTCTTTGAATTTTTAAGCCGATAATATCCTGA
>JBBTQM010000030.1:0-3718 GCA_038065675.1 Patescibacteria group bacterium
ACAATTATTAGCTTGATCTCCTTAAGCTGTTCCAAAGCGCCGCAAATACCCATCCGAAAACATATCCTACGATAAATGTCACGATCACAAGGCCTATAGCTACACCGAGCGAGAAATCTAAAACAACATAAGGGTTATACAGCATGTGCACTCCGGTTATCCAATCAAGAAGTCTCTGGGCCACGCCTACCGCAACAAGAACGGCCCATGCGGCATGTACTACCGCGAAAAATAACCCGAGCACTAAACCTGTTTTCGCTTTACTTAATTTTTCCATAATCCACCTCCCTTCCCTAATTTCAAATGCATAAAAACCCCGCTTGCTGGCGGAAGGGGTGGGATTCGCTTTCACCTCTCACCATCTTCCGACGGCTCGGGTTCAAGTCCCGGCCTCGCGGTCTTTCGCGCCAATTGCGCTCAAGACATCGCTCCGGCTTCAAACCCCACTCGCAAGACAAGTAGTTGTCTTGCTCCTCACCGCAAACAAAAAACAAGTTTTTTGTTTGCGGTGAGGGTGGGATTCGAACCCACGGTCCAGTTTTACCCGGACAACTCCTTAGCACGGAGCCGCTTTCGGCCACTCAGCCACCTCACCTTAGTATAGCTTATTCTAAACCTAAATAGCAGTTTTTTCAAGACAAAATCCATTAAGATAAAACCGCCCAATCAGGCGGTTTTATCTTTTCTTTGGTATACTTTCCTGACTTTTGGCGGATTCTCCCCAGTACTAGATTTGGCTTCCGCCAAATCAGTACGGGGCTTCGCTTTCCACTTTTTATGGAGCTCTTCCAGCTCTGCCTCGCTAGTTGGTTTAGTGTTGGTAATGAAAGTACAGCTGGGATAGCGTGAACAGGCGAAGAAAAATCTGCCCCGCGCTTTTTTCTGGACTAAATCGCCAATTTTACATTCCGGGCACTTGAACCCGGTTTTATCCAAAATCTTGGTAATGCCTTTGCATTTCGGATAATCAACGCAACCAAGGAAATAACCGAATCGTCCGCGCCTTACAATCATGTCCTTGCCGCAAAGCGGGCATTTTTCGTCTTTGGTCTTCAGTTCCAGCTCGGCGATTTTCGCCGCTTCTTCGGGCATCGGCTGGGTAATTTTGCTTTCCGGATCGGGACAGGCCAGAAACTTTCCGGTCCGGCCGAATTTTATTATCATTTTTTTGCCGCAGTGAGGACAGTCAACGTCGGAAACTTCGATCAGCTTATCCACGCTCTTAAATTTTTCCACCAGATGTTTTTTGAACGGCGTGTAAAATTCCCTGATCACCGGAACCCATTTGATTTTGCCCTCGGCGATGTCATCCAGTTCTTCTTCAATTTTTGCCGTAAAACCGATGTCAACGATCTCCGGGAAATTTTCCACCAGCATATCGTTAACCAAAAAACCGATTTCAAGAGGAATAAACCTTTTATCCACCCTTTCAACATAACCGCGGTCCTGGATTGTCGCCAAAGTCGGAGCGTAAGTTGAAGGCCGGCCGATGCCGTGGGCTTCAAGAGCTTTAATGAGAGTAGCGTCGGAATAGCGTGCCGGCGGTTCGGTAAAATGTTGTAGAGTCAGCAATTCCAGTAATTTCAAAATTTCTCCTTCGCTTAATTGGGGCAGATGTTTCTCATCGTCTTCTGATTCTTCCTCGTCGCGGCCTTCGGTATATGCCCTAAAGAAACCGTCAAACTTTATCGTCTGGCCGTTTGCTCTGAAAGTAAATTTGGACGCTTGCCGTGAGCTTGTCGAATGGGCCTGGATGTCCACTGCTGTCTGGTCCAAAACTGCCGGCGCCATCTGGCAGGCAAGGGTTCTTTTCCATATTAAGTCGTACAGTTTGAATTGGCCCGGCTCCAGTTCGTTTTTGACGGCCTCCGGTTTGCGGGACAAGTCGGTCGGCCGTATCGCCTCGTGCGCCTCCTGCGCGCCTTTTGACTTGGTCGTGTATTGGCGCGGATTGGAATATTCTTTTCCAAAAACCTCGTCAACGACGGCCACTGCCTGCTGGACGGCCGATTGCGCCAGATTGACGCTATCGGTTCTCATATATGTGATGTAGCCGGTTTCGTAAAGTTTCTGTGCCAGCATCATGGTTTGCTTGGCCGACATCCCGAATTTGCGCGAGGCCTCCTGCTGGAGGGTTGAGGTGGTAAACGGAGGAGCGGGATGACGATTTGTTTCTTTCTTAGTTATGCCGATGATCTTGTATTCGGCTCCGGTCAGTTCTTTTTCTATGCTCTTGGCTTCTGTTTCGTTTTTTATATCCAGTTTGTCCAAAAGTTTCTCTCCGACCTTAATCAGCCGCGCCCGGATTTTTTTTTCATTCCCTCCCTTCGGTTCGGGATCTTCGACGCTCTTTTTAGCCAAATCGGCTTCAACGCTCCAGTATTCCTCGCTTTTGAAATTCTTGATTTCGCGCTCGCGTTCAACAACCAAACGCAGAGCCACGCTCTGCACCCTTCCCGCTGACAACCCATAACGAATTTTCTGCCACAGAAACGGCGAAAGCTCATAACCGACAAGCCGGTCAAGGACCCGTCTTGCCTGTTGGGCATCAATCAGATTCATGTCCAAGCCCCGCGGATTGTTAAGCGCCTCTTGAATGGCTGATTTGGTGATTTCATGGAAAACGATCCTCTTGCTGTCTTCCGGCAGTTTCAGTGTTTCGGCCAAATGCCAGGCGATTGCTTCTCCTTCTCGGTCTTCGTCAGTAGCCAAGATAACGTCGTCGGCGCTTTTTGTAAGTTCCTTTAATTCGGAAATAACTTTCTTGGCCTTAGTGGGAACCATATATTTGGGTTTAAAGTCATTTTCAACGTCAACGCCCAGGGTTGATTTCGGCAAATCTCTGACATGGCCGAAAGACGAGCGCACTAAATACTCGTTTCCAAGAAACTTTGATAGGGTCTTCGCCTTGGTTGGAGACTCAACTATAAGTAGGCTTGACATAAATTTCTAAATAATATAACATGGAAAGTGGATTTTTGACAATTCGGGAGGCAGAAAATGACGCTGAAAAGCTATACGGATTTTGTAGTTAAATTTACTTTGGCAACTTATGGTGTTCCTACGCTTGCGACTAAACAAGAAAAGAAACGGTTGCGGTTTCTTATAGAAGAGTTTAAAACTCTTATCGGTCCAGAAAATTGGGAGAAATTGATTGATATCTTTTTGAAAAAGCTTGGCTTTCCGGAAAAGCGTGACAAACATGCTTATATCCCTGAATATATATTGTGGGACAAAAATAAGTTCACGGAAACTCTTGCCGAATTCTGCGAGCCGCTGATTGGCAAAGAAGAACCGAAAGGAGGCCAAGATGCCGCGAAAGCATAACACTGATAAGCCGGATTTCGGCGATTGGACTGATTGGGTCGCAAGGAGTATTACGGCTCTTGTTCTGGGCGCAATAATCGGCATATTATTCGGCTGTCAATTTGAAAGGGCCGGAATATTTTGGGGGTGTGCGATTTGGATTCTGGTATTCGCCATTATCGGCTTCCGAAAACAAATCCGATGCTTCTTTTACTCAATTTTCCTAGAGATTCAGAGCTACAGAAGGAAGGAAAAATGCCTATAGCAAGCTGATGAATAACAATTAACCGGCTATGCCGCCCCTGCCAATTTTGGCGGGTTTTTGTTTATTAGAAGCTGGGGACATTGCCGTTTATGGAGCGTTGTCGCAGGCGAGCGGGCAGGGTGTTGTGTTGTAATTTCCGCAGAGCGA
>JBBTQM010000031.1:0-13645 GCA_038065675.1 Patescibacteria group bacterium
TAATGAAAAAAATATTTAAGAAAGGTTAAAATATTTTTTTAAAGATCTATCATTCTCTACACTATCAGCTATTAAATAAAGGATTTCCTTGCCTACTCTAAAATCTGCTTTTATAAGAGCAATAAGATCTTCACAGTCATAAGGATACACCCACACGCTGTTTTGCAGTTTTATAAATCCGAAAGCTGCCAGGGTAGATCTAAACTTATCACGCAACATCCTTTTATTTTCCCTAAGGTCATAAATAACCACCCTCCATTTTCCGTCCCACTTAGGCGGCTTATTAACCGTAAGTTCTCCCGCATACGCCATTTCTGTTAATTTCTGCCCTTTAGGGGTGAGTCGAGCAAATTTACCATTAGTTGTATTTTCAAATACTATCAGCCCTTCATTGATCAGGCCGCGGATGGCTCGATTTATTCTGTAATTTTTATTTTTGAAATTACCACCAGTAAGTTTCATAATTGTACTTACCGCGTTTGGCGCAAGTATTGCCACACTTAACATCCCGACACCATATATAGTGCTGAGGATTATTTTCTTTATGTTTTGTTTTTTTGAACGGGCTTTCGATTCTTTTTCTAATTTCCCCATATTATAAACATAATACACTATATTCTCACGGCCGTGAGAATATAGTGTATTATGTTTATGTATATATGTATAATGTATATATACATATATTGTACATTGATAGTGATTGTTCGGGTCTTGTATACATATGTATACAAGATGTCCTAAATTACAAAGTCACTTGAAAGCCCCGATGACAGACGCCTTTATGGAATCAAGATACGGAGAAGCGTAAGAGGAAAGGGCGATACCGGTTACGCCGAGAATAATGAATATGGTAAATCCAGCCGCCAGTTTTAAAAAATCATTGTTCATTTGTATTAAGCAATTATTGCATAATTGCGCGCCGCTCGGCGGCAACCGATTCTTCAAGCGCCTCGTCCCCTGTCTTCAAAATCTCCGCTAGCGCCTTGTCATAATAAATAATTGCCTGTGCCTTATCGCCGGAATCGCGATAATATTGGGCAAGAATAATTACAAAATCATAATTTTTAGGATTTGAAGTTATGGCATTTTTAAGTATTTTCGGTATTTCGGAAGATTTTTCCGTATAAAAAAATTTATAAAGCTCGTATAAAGAACGGTGGCTGTTTGGAACATTCGGTTTAAGATATATAGATTCCAAATAATTGGATTCAGCCTTTTTGTAATCCTTAAGATGGTAATGATAAATATCTCCCATGTTATGAAAAATAACGTAGTTATCCGGGGAAAGAGCGGCGGCGTATTCAAGCGCCTGTAAGGATTTACCGTAATCCCCCGCCACTTTGTATTGCATGCTCAAATCAATCAACAAACCGGAATCTTTCGGGCTTCTTTCAATAGACAGCAAAAGGTTGGAAACATTCCGGGAAATAATCGTTTTTATATCATTTGATATTGACGGACCGAAAGAAATACCGGAAGAAAAAACCGGCGCTTTAATATTCCCTGAAATATCGTCTTTCGCAACAGACGGGGTCTCGGCTTTTTTCGGATAAAAAAATACCGCCGCCGCGAGCGCGAGCAAAATTATGATAATGACCGCTATTAACTTCCAGAAACGTAAAGACATAACGGGATTCTAGCAAAAAAGCCCGTGAGACGCCACGGGCTTTTTTGCATAATAAGACCACAACCCCAGCACCATAAGACATACGGGCTCGCGCTTCGCCCATAATGAAAGTGCTATTCGCACACGTGCTCGCCCTGGGAATGGTGCGGGGTTCTCAATGTGGCAAAACAGCGCAAAGCGCTGGCCACATTCGAAAAAACAAAACTCACAAATCAACCCCTTCGGGGTTGTTCGCGAGCCCGCCTCGACGACCCGGCGAGCTGAATGTCATACATTTCCTCGCCGGGTGCCCGTCTCCGGCTGTTTTTGTTTTTTGTCCACATAACCAATGCTTCGCATTGGGATATGTACAAAAAACAAAAACCCCTTCGTGAGAAGGGGTTTTTGCCAGCTATTCGCTTGCGCTTAGGTTGCTGAAGACTTAGGCGCGAAACGAATCACAAGTAGCTATTAGATTTACTTAGGCGACACTGTCGTAGCGTCGAGACCAGTTGACGGCAAAGACGGGAGTCCATAACCGTTCGTCCAGTCTGCGTGGGTTGACGTCGACGATGTCGTTGCGTTTGGAGACCAAACAAAGTCTCTGTCGGAACCAACACCAAGGGCAACAAGCTGGGCCATTTTTCCGCTAATGTTAACCAAGTAAGTAGAATCACCGGTTAACCTAGTCGTAATCGTGGCACCGAACGTACCGGTACCGGCAGTATTTACGACATCACCAGTTGCTTTGAAGTAAATGGTGCTACCGGCCGGAATTTGTACGATTGAACTTGTCGTCGCAATGTTATCACCGCTGTTCAAGAGCTCCGCAACGTTAGCCACAACTAGACCAGACGTGAAGCCTGAAATCGGTGTTGCAAAACCAGAATCGGTATAAGCATACACTTTCAGGTTTCTAGCCGTAGTTGTTCCAGAAACCGCAGACCCTGTGGTAGTAGCTATGTTAAGCGTGAACCTCCCAAGACCAACACCATTGCCTCCCGCGGGAGCAGAGATGCTGAAGCGGTAGAGTTCGGTGTCATTTCCTTGGTTCGGAGTCAAGTTAGGAACAGCCACTTTCGCAAGTGTCGGGTATGCCTTGAACATTCTGAATCCGTCAACCGCAGTATCTACAAGAGAGGTTGCGGCAAGAGCCGTACCGGCTGATGTATAAGCAGTTGTCGTTCCTGTTGAGCTGTTGTTGAAATCCCAGTCAACAGCAAGGAAGGCGCCTTCGCGAGATGCGGCCGAAGCCGAATCAATCGCGGCGGTATCAACCTTGATAGTCAGGAGCTTAGAGCTGTCCTTAGGAATGGTCAAGCGCGGGCTTAATGTGACAGTCATGGTCGTCGCTGAACCGTCAAATATGCCAGAACCAACGAACGTCCCGCCATCATAGAGATTAACCGAGTTAATATCTGAAGCCGAGCTTGAAGCATTATTCGTAAGAATAAGAGCTATTTGCCCGAGAGCTATCGTGTCGTTTGTCGCCTGAATGTTAAGTATTCCCGCCGTTACGCCTGCCGTACCGGCTGTAACAACCGTATACGAAGGGTTAGACGAAGCTTTGGTAATCGTGTACGAAGCTGAACCCATTGTCATCAATGGACCAGTTGACGTGTTTGCTGTTTCGCTAATATCCGACCCGGAAGTTACGCCTGTCGTAGTGATAGACGCGCCCGAAGTGACCCCCCACTTGTAAGAGCTCGAGCTCGTTGCCGAACTTGAGATATTGCAGCGTAGAGCCAATGTCTTAACGGTTCCCTTAGGAACGGTCAGAGACTGGTCAAACGTGTAAGTTACCGCGGCTCCGGTTAATACCGTTGAGGCCGGGTTTACCGTATTACCACCGCTGTTAAGTGCGGTTGAACCGTCAAACAACTGACATGAAGTCAGGTAGTTCGCTGTTCCATCGTAGGTATACGTAAGAGGGATTGAGCCGAAGCGTACATCTTCGCCGGAACTCGTGGTATTAAGCTGGTAATTGGTAAAGAGGTAGTTCTGCGTTCCTGCTACCACTGTCTGTGCCGCGGGAGATCCCGAAACGCTAATTGTAAGCGCGCCAGATTTCACCGTCATAGCGTTCATCGTAATCAGACCGCTACCAGTCAATGAAATTGAATTTCCTGACGTTTGGCCAGTTGCGGTCGTCCACTGTGACGACGGTGTCGTCGAAACAGTAAGTGAACCGCTTGTAAACGTAGAAGGAATCTTCCCTTTAATCGTGTATGTTCCCTTTCCTATAGGGAAGGTTACAAGATCCGTGAAAGTAGCGGTTTGAGCACCGGCTACATAAGCTCCATCAACCGGACCGGCAACAATGTTGCCGTTCGGACCATAGAGCGAAATGCTCGTAATTTGACCGGTACCAGTAAGGGACGAGGTTGCGATTGAGAAGACCATCTGCTGAACCGAAATCGCTTCACCTTTTATGTCAGCGTCGAATCCGCCGAGCGTCTGGTTAGGAACATTCGGAGCGACGTTTTGCGCCCCAACAGAGGTCGCGTTCGAGATTGAAGTAATGGAACCTGCCGATACGGTCACTTTGGAACCGTCAAAGAACGGTGTTCCAACCGTACCGGAGCTTGCACAAGTTATGCTTGAGTTTATGAACTCAGAACCCGTCGTTGCGGTTGAAGCAACTGCGTTACAGTTACCTGCCGCTGTCGGCGTTATACCGTAACCGTAGGTCTCACCGGTGATGTAGATATCGGTGTTTTTGTATACGTCAAACTGAACCGTGCGTCCAGCCGAGCTTGAACCGATAACATCGCCCTGGACCCAGATTTCTTTTGAAAGACCTTTGTCAATGACGATACCGGAACCGAAGTTCGCGGTGTAATACTTGCCGTCGGAAGAAATGGCTGCGCTGTAGGCGGTGCCGTCAACATAAACCATTACATTTGAGAGGTCGGACGAACCCGCTGAACCGCTTTGATTCCAGCGGAAATTGCGGACGCGAACCTGCTCGGCCGAGCCGGCAGTAACTTTAATGCCTGAGAACTTGTAGCCCGTCGTTCCTATTTCCTTCGACTGCGCCCCATTCGGGTCGTACGAAGCAATAAGGAGAGTCGCTGTTCCGATTGAAAGAGATGCGTTCACTGTGTGAAGCGCGCCTGTTATCGGAAGCGAACCTGAAACGGTGCCGCCTGTGTTAACCGCAATCACGCTTAAGCCGACAACCTGTCCGGCATAGCTCGTGAGCGATGTTGCCATGTTACCGGCAATGGTAACCGTCTTTGATGTTCCCGCGCGCACTGTGAACGGCGAACCAACAGATGCCTGGTGGTTGGAATTCAAAGCCTTGGCTACTCCGAGCTGCGTGCCGTCTTCATCAAGAAGAACGACGCCGGAGAATACTGCATCAAGCGCAGGACCGCCGCGCTCTATCGTGATGCTGTTAACTGTTACGTCGGAAGGACCGGCGGTAAGAGTTACGCGTGTGAACGGAACTCTGGAAGCCGATGCTACCGCAAGAGCGTTTGAAGGCTGTGAAGCCGCGTTAACGCTCATCGCTCCGCCCGTTGTCGGGGCCGGAACTGTGGATACGCCGCCGCAGATAGCATTAAGCTTCGCGCGCGACATAGCTCCAACGAATCCGGTGCCTGATCTTAACCCGACCGGGGTAAGTACTTCAGAAGCGTAGAGATTCTGGAAACGGATAACCGCCGCTTTGGTTGCTGAACCGAAGTAGGAGGTTTCCCTGCCAGGAGAACCTGCGCCGGAAGACGAAACCTGTGTTGCGGCGTTCAAGTTAAGAACCTTTTGGAGGTTCATAACACTGGTGCCCGTTGAGCCCTGCTTTAGATTCGTTGAGAAACTATAGCTGCATGCCGCTGCTTCCGCCTGTTGTACTCCAAGTACGGCGAAACCCATAAGCATAAGGGCTGATGCAATAACGACGGCAGTTAAAATGCCTGTTATTGATTTGTTAATACTCATAATTTATTTTCTTTTACTTTAAAATTCTCGGTTCCACTCGCCCTTTTAATGACTCGCGAAACCGAAGAACTTTGCGCAACTTACCCATTAGCTTCGACAGCACTAAGATGTTGCGCAAATTAAACTTAATACCCGGCGACTTTCGTACGCCGGATTAAGTTACAAAAATTGGGAACTAATAATCGAATCGAATTTGCAACCATGGAAACCATTCGGAAAATTCAGAAAAACTGATTCGTTATTTTACTGTCAACGATCTCTCCTGTTTTTTCCGGCTAAACTCGACTAGTAAAGCCGTACTCCACACCTTCCTTTAAAGCCGGTATCCGAAAGATTTAATTCAGTACCGTTCTTTAAGGAAGAAATCTGCCAAATATCGACTTATAGCGCAATGCGGAAAATGCACACGCTAAAATCCTGGATTCATTATATAGCCAATGCGGAATACCGCAAAAACTATATATGTGGATAACCACAAGATAGAAAACCTAAAAAAGGCTTACAACTTATGATTATTTACGCACTTTATGCGTACGGCCATATTCTCATAAAACCGGGGCTTGGTCAAGGCAGTTTTATCACGCCAGAGAATAGCGGCTCCAACGCTTATTCCCCACCCGAACAATAACCCTTTCTTCAAGCATTCTCGCGAGTTCCCTCTGGACGGTTTTCCCCCCCACCCCAACCAAATGATTGCATATTTCCTTTATCCCCACATCGCTATTTTTCTTTATAAAATCAAGAATGGAGCTTCTCCTTTTTTCCTTATCAGCTGATTTAGCCCCATTATTGTTAACTTTATAAAGGACATTATTCTGTCCTTTATAACCGGAGTTATGTGCTTGCCTTAAAACGTTATTTTTCAGCTTTTCTTTTATTTCAGCCAAGGTTGGCAAAGACGGCTTATTTTCCGTTAATAAAGGGATTTCCTCCAAAAAAAAGCTCTCCGGTAAAAATGGCTTTTTATCCGCTTCGGCTTGTAATTTTACAATAGCTTCTTTGGTGCTTATAAGCTCCCGGAACATGATGTTGTAATTGCTTTCGGACACTAATTTTATCAAAAAGACTATGTCAAAAAGGACAATCAGTTCATTTATTGTTTTCTCGGCAAAAGTAAAAAAATATGTCCTATTTTTAAATGAATCCTCATTAGTAGAAAAAATGTCCTTTATAAGAGATGTGGAGCATTCCCTAATTCTATTTTTTAATGGCTCATTATCATTTAGATGGTTTGTTAAAATATAACAAGCAGTAGACATCTTTTGGATTTTACCAAATAAAGAAGATAAATTGTGAACACTGTGCAAGGATAGTCCCTTATTATCCCTCGTTGTCTCTTTCGTGTCCCTTTGTCTTTTATTGCTAACTTTGTCCTTTTTGTCTTCCATTTGTCCTTTATAGTGAGAGATTAATTTTGTCCATTATATATCGGACATTGCCAGTGTCAAATCCGACCAAGTCGGACTACCGCAAGATCAAACCCGGGGAATCCATGCTTTCCGGAAGCCGGAAATTTTTGCAATACCAATACGCAGGACGTTACCCCAACCCAGTAGGAACTTCCTGTGGGCTAATTAAATATTGTAAGTTTTTAATCCTTGGTTTTTAGAGGTCCCCCGCAAACGCTTAAAAACCACTTTTGCGAATTTATAAATACTGAAAAAAACTAAAAACTGTAAACTAAAAACTTCCCCTTGTGTTATAATTCCAAAAAATAATGGCTAAGAAAAGCGATAAAAAGGGCAATTTCGATTTTCTGGGAACGATAGAAAAATTAAAACCGGGGCTCAAAGAAGAGACGGTCCATGCTGTGTTCGCGGTTCTTTTTTTTATAGCCGGCGTGGTGTTTATTCTTGCCGCCTTGGGCAAGGCGGGGATGGCAGGCAATGGCCTTTATTCCCTGCTTAACCTTCTTTTTGGGGTCGGTTATTTCCTCCTGCCGGCTTTATTTTTTATTCTGGGCATTTCATTTGTCCGTTCCATAAGGCCGGATGTCGCCACGGCGCACATTATCGGCTCACTTGTTTTTCTTCTTTCAGGACTCGGCATAATTGAAATCGCCTATTCCGGCGCCGGGGGAATTGTCGGCGGTTTTGTTTCCAGGATTTTTATAAAACTTTTTGACGTTTATACCAGCCTGGTTGCCCTTTCCGGCATGCTCGTAATATCCCTCTTTGTCATCTTTGACGCACGGCCCACCAAAGAAACGTTTTTGCGCTTAATACGGTTATTCCGCAGAAAAAATTCGGGAATAAATATCTCCTCTCCCGTAATAACCGGAGATGAAACGCCGGTAGAGAATAAGATGTGGGGAAATACGGCAACACCCATGGAAAAAATGTTCGGTCTTGGGCCACAAAAAAAAGAAAAAGACGCCGCAAATAAAAACGAAGAGGATATACTAATCAGTCCAAAAATCGGGAAAAGCATGCGCGCGCTTGCTGACTATTCCCCTCCCCCGCTTTCAATATTTGAAAAAGATTCCGGCAAGCCGGATGTCGGCGACATCAAGGCAAACGCCAACATTATAAAAAGAACTTTGCAAAATTTCGGCATTGATGTGGAAATGGACGAGGTTTCAATCGGACCGACCGTAACCCGCTACGCCCTCAAGCCCGCGGAGGGCGTAAAACTCTCGCGCATCGTGGGACTGAAAAACGATTTGTCTCTCGCTCTCGCGGCGCATCCAATCCGCATTGAAGCACCAATCCCGGGAAAATCTTTGGTCGGCGTCGAAATCCCAAATATGGCAAAAGCAACCGTTGGACTTGCCAATTTATTTTCGGACGCGACCTTTACCACGGCGCACAAAGCTCTTATGCTCGCGCTCGGCCGGGCGGTTTCAGGAAAATCAATTTTTGCCAACCTTTCCAAAATGCCCCACCTTCTTATCGCCGGCGCCACCGGTTCCGGAAAATCAGTCACCATACACGCCATTATAAATTCCTTGCTTTTCAGAAACCCGCCGGAAGATATGCGCTTCATCATGATAGACCCGAAACGGGTGGAACTTACTCTTTACAATAAAATCCCCCATCTTCTGACCCCGGTCATCACCGACGCCAAGAAAGCCATTCTTTCTCTCAAGTGGGCGGCCAAAGAAATGGAGAGACGCTACGACATATTGGAAACCGAATCGGTGCGCGACATTGAGTCGTATCACAACAATATTGTAATCCCGGCATACTCCAAGCGGAAAAAAGACGGCGACGAAGAATTTTCCGAAATGCCGGAAAGAATGCCTTACATAATAATCGTTATAGACGAGCTCGCCGACATCATGACCTCTTACCCGCGAGAACTTGAAGCGGGAATCGTCCGCCTGGCGCAAATGTCGCGCGCCGTCGGCATCCATCTTATTCTTTCCACTCAGCGTCCATCCGTAAACGTAATCACCGGACTGATTAAAGCCAATATCCCCGCTCGAATCGCGCTCCAGGTTTCTTCGCAAATAGACTCCAGGACAATTTTAGACCAGGGCGGCGCGGAAACTCTTTTGGGTTCCGGCGACATGCTCTACATTTCCGGAGATATGTCCAAACCGGAACGCATCCAATCCGCCTACATCAGCGAGCAGGAGGTCAAAAAAGTCGTTTCATATCTCGCGAATCAATACAAAAACGAAGTGCCGGAAGAAATTTCCATGACCGAAGCTGAAGGGAAAGTTAATTCGTCCATATTTGACGCTGATTTAGTGAATGGAGAAGTAGAAGACGATGACAATTTATACGAAGACGCACGGCAAGTCGTCATGGAAGCCGGGAAGGCTTCATCGTCATATCTTCAAAGGAAACTTAAGGTCGGTTATGCTCGCGCCGCCCGATTGATAGACATGCTTGAGGAACGCGGCGTCATAGGTCCCGGAGAAGGAGCAAAGCCAAGAGAAGTGCTTATGCGACCTCAAGACGGCGCAAACGAAACAGGGCCATGACGGAAAATCCGCGCAACACCATAAAAATTTCCATCTGGCTTGCATTTGCTCTTTTCATATTGTTTTACGCCATAGACAAGACTAAAAACCTTTTGGAGGGGCCGGTTATTGCCGTAAATACGCCTGAAAATGGAATAGCCGTGGAAGAATCCGTGGTTCTGGTTAGCGGAACAACTCGGAATATCTCTCGCATGACGATAAACGGACACCTCACTCCGGTAGATGAAAAGGGGTCATTTCAGGAACAACTGGTAGTGGGGAAAGGATATAATATAATAAATGTGGTCGGCTCAGACCGTTTCGGAAAAACACGGGGAAAAACGATAGAACTTATAAGAAAAGACAACACGGTAACAATCCTTCATGATTAAAAAAATAAAAAAAGAAGACAGAGAAATCGGCGCTTCAGTGGAAGACACAATAAGGGAAATTCAAACAAAGTTCGGTGAAGGGTCAATTATGAAATTGGGTGAAAAGCCCAAAGTGGACGTTGGGGTAATCCCGACCGGCTCAATGGGGCTTGATTACGCACTGGGGGTCGGCGGGATACCGCGCGGGCGCATTATTGAAATTTTCGGACCGGAATCTTCCGGCAAAACAACATTGACACTTCACATTATCGCCGAAGCGCAAAAGAAGGGAGGAATTTGCGCCTTCATTGACGCGGAGCATGCCATGGACCCGGAATATTCCAAAAAACTTGGCGTACAAATAAACGACCTTCTGATTTCCCAACCGGATACGGGAGAGCAGGCGCTTGAAATAGTGGAAAGCCTCGTGCGCTCTGGAAAAATAGACGTCGTAGTTATTGACTCCGTCGCGGCGCTCACCCCGAAAGACGAAATCGAAGGAGACATGGGGGCGCAACATATGGGAAAACAAGCGCGATTGATGTCACAAGCGCTAAGAAAACTCACCGCCATTACCGCCAAATCAAAAACAATCGTTATTTTCATAAACCAAATACGAATGCAAATAGGAATGATGTTTGGCAATCCGGAAACAACTCCGGGGGGCAAGGCTCTGAAATTCTACACTTCCGTCCGTCTCGATATAAGAAAAATCGCTTCCATTAAAAAAGGAGAAGAAACCGTCGGTTCGCGCACGCGCGTAAAAGTGGTAAAAAACAAAGTCGCCGCCCCTTTTAAATCAACCGAATTTGACATAATTTACGGCGAAGGAATTTCCAAAGAAGGAGAAATTATCGCTCTCGGGGAAAAATTCGGGATTATTGAAAAATCAGGCGGCGGCGGGTATGCCTTCGGTGACGTTAAGCTCGGGCGCGGCTATGACGCCACGCGCACATTTTTGAGAGAAAACAAAAAAATAACCAACGACATAGAAAAAGAAATAAAAAGGAAGTTTACGGAAGAATCCAAGGCAAAGTAAGTAAAAAGAATGAGCCGCGGTCTATTGCGGCTCATGTTCGGGAGCTAAGCGGGGTTGTTTGTCTTTCCCGAATCACTTCAAGGATTTCTTTCTCTGCATCGTCCACGGCAATTTTCCGCGAACGAACATCCTTTATCAGACTGATTACCACCGGGTTCTTTTCAGAAACAAGCCGGAAAAATTCGTAGACTTCCCTTTCGGCCGGCATACCGAACATTTTGTCGGTAGCCTCTCCGGCAGTGATTAACCGGCAATGAAGCTGAAAAACTATTCTTGATACGTTCCGGTTTTGCCGGTAAAGCGACACCAGCACCGACAACAGGCTGCACGGGTCTCCTACCATATCGGTCTCCTTTCCGGAGTTAAGAACCGCTCCTGCCCGTATAGTACAACTGCTACGGGAAGCGTCAAAGAACCTACAACATTTCAACAAAGGCAGGGAATAATTCCGCATTACTATAGAACTATCGTTAAGATAGACATTTAAAAAAAATTTGTTAGGATGTTTTGTATTGTTTCTGTATTTGTTTCTAACAATCAACCCCAGTAGCAGAACAAAACTTACTACGGGACAGGCTACTAAAAACTATTTACTAAAAACTGCCCATTATGCTTGAATATAACGAAATTAAACCGGGGAAATGCATAGTCTACGAAAACGCTCCGTACGAAGTGCTTGAATCGCATGTGGCCCGCACGCAAATGCGCAAGCCGCAAAATCAGACTAAATTAAGAAATCTTCTAAACGGCCGAATCGTACCGGCAACCTTCCATGCCACGGACAAGGTTGATGAAGCGGATTTGGGGAAAAGAACCGTCAAATTTTTATACCACAACAAGGGAGAATATTGGTTTTGCGAAGAGCGGGACCCGAGTAAACGATTTAAAATAGAAGACGTAATACTTGGCGAGCCGAAAAAATTTCTCAAGGGGAATACTTTGATTGATGTGATTACTTTTTCGGAAGACGAAGACGAGGAGCCGAAAATTATCGGAATCCGTTTGCCGGTTAAAGTTGAACTTAAAGTAACGGATGCCCCGCCGTCAATCAAAGGGAATACGGCATCCGGTGGCGGGAAAATGGCTACGCTTGAAACCGGCACCGCTATCAATGTTCCTTTTTTCGTTAATATAGGAGATATTATCCGCGTAAATACCGAAAGCGGAGAATACGTGGAACGCGTGGAGAAAAAATAAAAAGCCACCCTCGGATGGCTTTTTACACAACAGGAATCTTGCTGTTGCGTACCGCAAGAAGCGCTTCGCATATCACTCGCCCTACTGGTGTCAGCCGATAGTAGCGACGCGGAATCACTCTCCCTTTTCGCGACTTCAATTCTGTTTTCCCGACAATGAAACCTCTTTCTTCCAGTCTGGAGAGAACGACATAAATACCTGCTAGTGGAACTTTTGTTTTTTTGGAAAGTCCAAAACCGTATGCCCGCCCTGAACCCAGCTCACAAAGAACCCGCGCCATCTGACCTTGAGGTATTCTGGCGAATATAACTTTTGGTGCAGCGCACATCGAACACTCCTCAGAGAAAAAGAAACTGCTATATTCCTATAGCAATTTCTTTACAAAGTCAAACAGGAAATTACCTCTTACTACACAAGCAATGATTCTGTTTACCTGGAAAGGTAAGGCTAAACCATCAAAGATGGTGCCCCCCTAGGCCGACGGTATAAGCCGGGCTAGGTCGGTCTCCCTACCGGGAAACGTAAGGCAGAAGTCCCATGTATCTGGCGCGTTTTATGGCTAAAGAAAGCTTGCGCTGATATTTTGAAGAAACCCCGCTTCTTTTCTTGGATTGAAGACGCGCGTGCGGCGTTAAAAATTTCTTAAGAACATCAACGTCTTTATAATCGATGTGCTTGATATTGTTTTGGGAGAAATAGCATTGTTTGGCCATAGATTTAAAATTAAAAATTGTAAATTTAGAAAGGAATATCTTCCGGGCTAGCTTCCTCTGCCGGATACTCAATAGCACTGCCCTCTTCCGGAATTTCCTGTTTAGGAGTTGGAGCCCCTCCTCCTCCCCCTCCCGTCCCGCTTTTCGGCCCAAATTGCACGCGATCGGCGACAATTTCAGTGCGGTATTTTTTTTCGCCCGTTCCTTTGTCGTCCCAGCTCCTGGTCTGGATTCTTCCTTCCACGAGCGCCGACTGACCTTTTTTCAAATACTGCGCCACGGTTTCCGCTTGGCGGCCAAAAACGACAATGTTGTGAAAATCAACCGATTCCTGCCTCGTCCCGGAAGCATCCTTCCAGACGCGGTTTGTCGCAAGAGAAAAAGTCGTAACCTTTGAACCGGATGGGAGCGATTTAAGTTCCGGGTCTCTGGTCAAATTTCCTACAATGAGAGCTTTGTTTAAATACATATAGTTTTTAGTTTATAGTTTTAAGTTTTTAGAAAAAAATTACTCGGCAACCAAAGCTTCAACCGTTTTTTCTATTTCTTCCTCGCTCATTGGCGGTTTTTCCGAACGAACTGCGGGGCGGCCCGGCGCGCGGCGGGAAGAAAGAGTATTTTCACGAACAGTTGAAATTAAAATAAAGCGTATAACCGAATCTTCATCCTTAAGCATTTTTTCAATGAGCGGGATATTTTCCGAGCCGATTTCAAACTTTATCCACCCGAAATAAGCATTACCAAAAGCCTCTTTGGTGTGGCCGATGGTTTTTTGAATAGGATAAGCGAGGTCACGAAGTTTTGGGAAATCCTCGGCAATCTCAGCTCCGCCATTTTCCGCTATGGCGGCTTTAAAAGAGGAGACTA
>JBBTQM010000032.1:0-26296 GCA_038065675.1 Patescibacteria group bacterium
TCACCGTGGGCGACGCCGTCGGCGACACCCTGACTTTCAACGCCGGGAACCTCATCTTCAACAACTTCGCCACCTCCACCTTGAAGAACGGCGTGGTCAACGCCTTCGCCTTCGCCACCTCTTCCACTTCGACGACTCCACATCTTTCGTTCGATACGCTCAATGACCGCATAGGGATAGGAACGGTGACGCCGGGGGCGGGCGTCGATGGCGCCTCCAAACTTCATATCACCGGCGGACAGCTTCATATCACGAACGCGGAGGCGAGCGCCGGCACGCTCCGCCTCGGCGCGGCCTACAGCATGCCTGGCATCATCTCGGTGAACGGCACGACCGAGGCGCAGAAAGGCGTTCTCATCGCTGCCGACAATGCCGGTGGGGGGAATATATTGTTCGTCACCGGCGCGGCCGAGGCCATGCGGGTGGCGAGCACCACCAACGTGGTCATCGGTAGCAACTACGGCGTGCCGACGACCCTGCCCGCTTTCGCCCGGCTGACGGTGCAACAGCGAGCACAATCGCCCGCCGCCGCCCTGAACGTGGCCGACCAGGCCGGGGCCTCCATCTTCTACGTTACCACCGGCGCCGGAGGGAACGGCGGCAACGTCGGCATCGGGACGACGACGCCTGATACGAAATTAACAGTTCAATTAGGTTCTAATGAATTCGTGGCTCTAGATAATTCGGCTGGTAATAACTGGGGTCTCAAGCTGAGAGGAACAGGTTCGGATGTCGGAGCTTTTTATGCGAACGGAGCGACGGGTGAGATACGTATAGGCGGCATTTTCTCCACCTATTTCCCGACTTTTTATGCGGGGAACGCGGAGGCAATGAGAATAACAACTTCCGGCAATGTCGGCATCGGGACCACGAATCCAGGAAATAAACTCAACGTTGTCATTAATGACTCAAACACATCACTGGCGGCGGGAGTAGGACAGGAAGGGTTACGAATTTCAAACTCAGATTTTACGAATAATAATTGGAGCGAGATTGCATTTTACTCGGCAGATAACGGAACCATAGCTGGCGCAATTGGACTTCAGAATACGGCAACGTCAACGGGTTACGGAGATTTGGCATTTGCGACACGAGGCTCTGGTGGTTGGGGCGAGAGAATGAGGATAACAAGTACAGGCAATGTCGGCATCGGGACGGCGAGTCCGCTTGCTCAATTGCATATTTCGAAAAGCACTGGCGCTAGTCAAATTCTTGATAAAAATACGTCAGGCACAAGTACGTTAAGTTTTTATCTCAACGGCAGTTCTTTAGAAGGTGCCGTTTTGACTTCCGATTACAATCAAGACCTTATTATTGCTAATAATGCGATCAATAAAGACATAATTTTCCAGGCGAGCTACGGTGCGAACGACGGAACGGAAATAATGCGTGTTCATACGTCGATTAGAGCGTTGGAACTATCTAACGGTACAGCTCTTAATTTGGGCAATGGTTTGAATTATTTGACTAACCTCACCGGCGGTCTAAGCGGGACTGCTCTTCAAGGGTATCAGGATTTAACCGTTCAAACCTGCGGTTCAAATATTCATCAAAATTATGCGCCGACGCCATACATTTCGTTTTCCACTGCGGACAGTTGTGGGGGAACAAAAATCGAATATCTAAGATTAGATAGTACCGGCAGATTCGGCATCGGCACCACCTCCCCCTACGCCAAACTCTCCATACACGCCAACAACGGCGAGACGAATCAAACTCTTTTCGCCATCGCGAGCTCCACCGCGAGCGCGATCACCACGCACTTCGTGGTGACAAACGCGGGGAATGTGGGGGTGGGGACGACGACGCCGGATGTTCCCTTAGTTGTAGGCGGACTAGGAATTGTGAGTTTGAATGGGTTTACTGGCACTCCATTTTTGGCAATAAATAATCGTCTCGGTACTGTCTCGAAGCAGGCATCCATAGTTTTCCGAGATGATGGAGTCAATACGTGGCAAATCATTGGCGACGTCAGTAACTCAGGGGCTCAGACTTTTTCTATTATTGATACCATCGCGGGTCAAACCCGTTTACATATCGATTCAGTCGGCTCCGTCGGCATCGGCACCACCACCCCGGGAGCCAAACTTAACATCATCGGAGCTTTGTGCGTTGATGACACCACCCCCACCTGTGGCAATGCGGCGAGAACCGACGGCACCGTTTACGCGGTTAACGCCTTTAGCCAGACTTTGGACTTGGCCGAGAGTTATCCCACCAAAGACGAAACTATAATGCCTGGGGAAATTGTGATGCTTGATACGGATAACGCCGTCTTCGTCGCCCGGGCGACGAAGACGGCAACAATGCCCGTTATTGGCATTGTTTCCACTAAACCGGGATTTTACCTGGGCGGTTTTAACGACGAACTGTATCCAAACGACAAGAAGATTCCGATTGCTCTATCCGGTAGGGTGCCGCTCAAAGTTTCAACAGAAAGCGGTTCTATCAAAAAAGGCGATAGGATTGTCCTTTCTTCTCTTCCCGGGGTCGGAATGAAAGCAACGACCTCGGGTATGGCGGTCGCCATAGCGCTGGAAGATTTCAGCGGCGCAACCGACCCCAATGTTTACAGCACTACTTCTCCCGTGCAGGTGACAGTAAACGGCAATACATATATAAAAGGGGACATTCTCGCTTTTGTTAATCTCTCTTATGCCCAGATTGATAATGCGTTAGCCGCCGCCACTTCCACTTTGGCCACCAATGCCTGGGCGATAGACCAAGTAGGGGAACTTACAACTATTAATTTTAACTATGACATTAACTTGCAAGGCCACGCGCTATTAAATGTATCCCGCATTACCGGATTTGGAGGGAAGTGGAGTATTGATGAGAATGGTAAAATTATCGCGCAAAATATTGAAACAAAAAATTTGAAAGTTGAAAGCGGTGTAACGACGATTGATAAAACGACAGGCAATCCATATTGCATGTATGTTTCCGGCGGCGTCGTGATGACCGCATCGGGGGATTGCGCGGCGATGACAGCTTCTTCCGGCGGCGGACTTTCCGTCCCGTCTACTCCGTCGACCACAAGCACAACGACAGACGCAATGGCGACCAGCACGCCGACAGACACAATTACAACTACCGCCACCACCACCGACACAACGGCAACCGCCGACACATCAACCACAACCCCCGTCGTAAGCGATTCGACTGTTCCCGCTGACACCTCAACAACAACACCCGCCATAAGCGACGCAACAATTACGACCACTCCAACAATTTAAGTCTCTCTGCTAGGCTAAACCTCGACATATGTCGAGGTTTAGCCTAGCAAATGGTAGAATGAAAAGTAAGTGAGAAATATAAATTTCAGCGAAGGAGAATACTATCATCTCTACAACCGTGGAGTTGACAAGAGAAATGTTTTTACCTCTTCTTCGGAATACCAACGCTTCCGCTCATATTTATATCTGCTAAATACTTGTGAAAAAATTCGCCCATCGCATCTAATTTCAACTAAGAGCGCAGAATCAATATTTTTAACGCCACGCAATAATCCGCTTGTAGCGATTGGTGCATATTGCCTAATGCCGAACCATTTCCATATCCTTGCTACGCCGCTGGTGGAGAAAGGTATAGCAAAGTTTATGCAACGTCTTCAAACGGCGTACACGATGTATTTTAATGAAAAACATGAACGTTCAGGCAGCTTATTCCAGGGCACATATAAAGGACGCCATGCCGACAATGATAACTATCTAAAGTATCTTTACTCATACATTCATTTAAATCCGGCAAAATTATTCGATTCAGAGTGGAAAAAGAGGGGAAAGACTGAAATTAAAAAACTCAAGAAAAAAATTATTGAATATCCTTATTCAAGCGCCAGGGAATACATTTTATCAAAATATACTATTACAAACCCATCTAATTTTCCTGAATATTTCGAAAAGTCGGCGGATTTTGATTCATATATATCTTTTTGGTTTTCATACAAAAGCGGAGGAAATTTCCTGCGAGGCTAAACCTCGACATAATATGTCGAGGTTTAGCCTCGTCTTTTGCGGGTTGCCCACATTTTTATTGAGAGTTGCGCGGGCTGATTGATACAGAATTTGTCCAAGGGATGCCCTTGGATGAACTTTACAATTCTTATAATTTATATACAATTGCGGGATGTTTACTTTAGACGCAACTATCAGAGACGGCAAACAAAGCCCTATGTCCCTGCGCAAAAAAGGGATGGTTCCTGCCGTTTACTACGGCAAAAAGGAGAAATCCGTTCCCATAGCCATTGATTCCATCGCTTTCAAAAAAATCTGGAAAAAGGCGGGGGAATCCTCAATTATCACAATCAAGACCGGCAAAGGCGAAATTGACTCCCTATTATATGAGGTGCAGTTAGACGTCGTTACCGGCGAGCCGATTCATGCCGATTTTTATGCTGTGGACAAAGACACCGAAATCTACGCCAACGTTCCTCTTGAATTCGTAGGAGTTTCTCCCGCTGTCAAAGATTTGGGAGGCACGCTCGTAAAAGTGCTCCACGAAATGGAGGTGAAAAGCTTGCCAAAAGATTTGCCGCACTCAATTCAAATCGATATTTCTTCCCTTGATACGCTTGAGTCCCGCATCAGCGTTAAGGACCTTAAACTTCCGAAAGGCGTTTCCACGACCGAAAATCCGAATGAAGTTGTCGCTTCCGTCGCCGCCGCTCGCGAAGAGGAAGAAGAGCCGGTTGCACCAATTGATTTATCGTCCATTGAAGTTGAGAAGAAAGGCAAGAAAGAGGAAGAAGGCGCCGCTCCGGAAGGAGAAGAAAAAGCTTCCGAATAACCCCAACGCCCCTCTCGGGGCATGCTAAAATATTTATATTATGAGAAAGAAGGCCGCGGCTCTCCTTATGGTTTTGGCGTTTTTTGCCGTTTCCGGCGCGGTATTTGCCCAGACCGCCCAGCAAATCGTCGAGCAGGAAGCAAAACTTCAAGCCGAATACGACAATCTTCAGAAGGAAATTGACCATTGGCAGGGGGTTTTGGATGATACTCGGATAAAAGCGAAAAATCTCCAAGGAGATATTACCGGACTCAATGCCCAGATAAAGGAAGCCGAAGCGCAGATTCGGCAAAAGAATCTCATCATATCCAAATTGGGCGCCCAAATTACCGAAAAGGTAAAAAAAATAAAGACGCTGGAAGGAAAACTTACGACCGGGAAGGAATCACTCGCGCAAATACTCAGGAAAACGAATGAAATAGATTCATATTCCTTAGTTGAGGTAATGCTCCAGGGGCAACCGCTTTCCGAATTTTTGCAGGATGTTGATTCGTTCGCTTCTATTGAAGAATCAATGGAAGAGCATTTCAACGCCGTGCGCGAAACAAAGGCTGTAACCGAAAAAGAGCGCAAAGACCTTAATGAAAAGAAGAACAACGAAACAGACGCCAAGTATATTGTGGAGACAAAAAAGAAAGTAATTGCGAAAACCGAATCCGAAAAGAAAGAACTTTTGAAAGTTACGAAAAAAGATGAGGAGAACTATCAGGCTGTGCTCTTGGAGCGCCAAAAAAGAGCGGCGCAAATAAGGGCGGCGCTGTTTAATCTTCGCGACACCGAAGGCATTCCTTTCGGCAAGGCGCTTGAGTATGCCAATAATGCGGGGACGAAAACCGGCGTGCGCGCGGCGCTTATTCTAGCGATTCTCACTCAGGAGTCAGATTTGGGTAAGAACCAAGGCGCGTGCATTCTTTCAAGCTTGGATACGGGGGACGGCGTGGGGAAAAATACCGGCACAGTTTTTGAAAAAATCATGAAGGCGCCCCGCGACACGTTCCCGTTCCAAGATATCGTGAGTCGTTTGGGGCGGGATTGGAAAATCACTCCGGTTTCCTGCCCATTGGGGGTTAAATACTCGTCGTCCCGCGGATACGGCGGTGGCATGGGACCTTCGCAGTTTATTCCTTCCACATGGGAGCTTTTCAAGGAACGCATTGCCGAGTTTGTGGGGGTTCCCGTCGCATACGCGGATCCCTGGAATCCCGAACACTCATTTGTAGCGACTGCCGTGTATCTTTCCGATTTGGGGGCGAGGTCCGGGAGTTATACCTCGGAGCGTAATTCCGCCTGCAGATATTATTCCGGCAGGTCGTGCGACAGAAGGCGGCCGATTAATTATATTTACGGCAACAGCGTTATGAAAAAAGCGGAAGCCATTCAGGCAAACATAGATTTCTTGAAAGGAGTATAAATTCAAGAGACAACCGCCTAAAAACGTTGACAAGAGGTGTGATATAGGGAATACTCATCTTTATTATGAAGACAGAAATTCATCCCGAATATCACGATAACGCCACGGCGAAATGCGCCTGCGGCGCCACCTATAAAGTTGGGTCCACCAAAAAGGAGATTCATGTTGAAATTTGCTCTGCCTGCCATCCTTTCTATACCGGAGAGGGTAAGATAATCGACACCGCCGGGCGCGTTGAGAGATTCAAGAAGCGCCGCGACGTGGGAGCAAAAAAGGAAACGCCGAAGAAAAGCCACAAAAAGTCTTAACTTAAAATAAAGCCCGATGCGCGAGCGCGGGCTTTTAACCTGCTTGTTTGGGAGTAAACTATAAAAATGGAAAAAGGCGACATTGAAAAATATAAAGAGAACCAAAAGACGGCATATCTTGCTTACGAACTGGAAAGAATTTTGGGCGAAGAGAAACGCGTTTTGGAAATGAAAGAGAGCGACCCGTCGCTTGCGGCTCTTTGCGATGAAGAGCTCGCGGAATTTAAAACACATAAAGAAGCGATTTTTTCGCAAATAAAATCCATTTTGGAAAAAGAAAATTCCGAAGCGGAAGAATCGCCAAGGCGAGTGATACTTGAAATTTTTTCCGGCGCCGGCGGCGAAGAGGCTTCACTTTTTGCTTCCGAGCTCGCGCGCATGTATGAACGCTATGCCGAACGTAGGGGATGGTCGTGGAAAAAAGTTGATGAATCAAAGACCGACCTTGGCGGATACAAAGAAGCTTCTTTCGAAATAAACGGCAAGGATGTTTACGACGCGCTCAGATACGAAACCGGCGTTCACAGAATTCAGCGCGTTCCGGCAACGGAAAAATCCGGGCGCGTGCATACTTCGACGGCGGCTGTCGCCGTTATGCCCGTCCGGGCTCGTGTAAAAATAGAGCTTAATCCGTCTGACATTGAAATGGAACTTTCTCGTTCCGGCGGCGCCGGCGGGCAAAACGTAAACAAAGTGGAAACTGCCGTGCGCTTGATACACAAGCCGACCGGCATTGCGGTGAGGGTGCAAAGCGAAAGAAGCCAGCTTAAAAACCGCGAACAAGCGATGATTTATCTGGCGTCCAAAATAGAAGCCGCGGAGGAAGAAAAAGAGAGAGCTATGCACGCAAGCGAAAAAAAAGCTCAAATCGGCACCGGCGACCGCTCTGAAAAAATCCGCACATACAACATTTTGCAGGACCGCATCACCGACCACCGCATAAAAAAATCCTGGCACAATATCGGAAAAATTTTTGACGGAGATTTGGATTCCATAATTGAGGCATTCCGAGAGGGCGCCGCAGGGGATGGCGAGGCCGCTCTAGAATAACTCCTCCCTTTATATATAGTCGGGGGGAACATTGCGGATAAATAACCTTTTTGATAGACTAGCCGGATATTATGAGTCAAGTAAAAAACATCATTAAAGACGCGCTCGAAGGTATGTTTGCCGTGGGAGCTCATTTTGGCTATCAGCGTGGCAGGCGCCACCCGTCTTCCAAGCCGTACATTTTCGGAAGCAAAAACCGCGTTGATATAATTGACCTTGAAAAAACCACGGTACTTCTTGACGGCGCCAAGGAGTTTGTAAAAAGCCTCGCCGCTTCCGGCAAGCAGATTCTTTTTGTCGGGACCAAGCCGGAGGCCCGCGAAGCCGTTTTGGCCGGAGCAGAGCGCCTAGGTATGCCTTACGTTACCCTGCGCTGGGTAGGCGGAACCCTCACCAATTTTTCGGAAATTAAAAAGCGCATGGATCGCTATCAGGAACTCGCCAAAAAGAAGGAAGAGGGCGGCCTTTCCGTTTACACCAAAAAGGAGCGCGGAATCTTTGACCGCGAACTTACGGAACTTAAAGAAAATTTTGGCGGACTTTTACCGATGAAAAATTTTCCCGGAGCGCTTTTTGTCATTGATTCACGGGCCGAATCCATTGCGGTTGCGGAAGCCGGTAAAATCGGCATTCCGGTTGTCAGTCTTTCAAATTCAGATTGCGACCTCAAGCCTATCGCTTATCCGATTGTCGGTAATGACTCCGCACGTTCAAGTATCGCGTTTTTTGTAGGAGAGATAGAAAATGCTTACCGTCAAGGGCTTTCTCCGGAGAAACAAATAACAAGTAACAATAACTAAAACCCCGGCTAACCCCGGTTATAGTTAAAAGTTATTAGTTATAGTTTTATTATTTTATGATTACCACAGAACAAGTAAAAGAGCTTCGGGATGCTACGGGCGTTTCCGTTATGCAGTGCAAAAAGGCGCTTGAGGAATCTGGCGGAGACATGGAAAAAGCTCTCCTTATTTTGAAAAAGAAAAGCGCCGATATTGCCGCCAAGAAAGGAGACCGGGCTTTGGGTGCCGGCGCCGTAGCGTCTTATGTTCACGGCGGGAGTGTCGGGGCGATGGTCCTCCTTTCCTGCGAGACCGATTTCGTCGCCAAAAACGACGAATTTAAGGCGCTTGCTTACGATATTGCCATGCAGGTGGCCGCGACCGCGCCTGAGTTCAACAGAAAAGAAAACATTCCGGAAGAATCGATAAAAGCCGTCCGTGAAATGTTCCTTAAAGATGTTGCCGACCTGAAAAAAGACGAAGTGATGAAGGATAAAATACTTGACGGCAAAGTAGACGCTTATTTTAAAGACAAAATATTGCTTGAGCAGACGTTTATAAAAGACGAATCTCTTACCGTAAGGAGCCTTATTGAAAAATTCGTGCAGAAATTCGGCGAGCGGATTGAGGTCGCCATGTTTTCAAGGTTTTCCGTCGCGGGCAAGTAAAAATAAAGTATAATATGAATATGTTTTCCGTAATGCTTTTTGTTTTTGCTTCCACACTCCTGGGTTCAATGGTTTTTTACCGTTTGTGGGAGATACGTATCGGGCGGTTTAACCGCCGTGAAATTGCCAGCCGGGAACTGGCCTTTTCCGGTGCTCATATTGAAACCATAAACAATCAGTTCCTTAACCTTGTCCGTGAAGTCGCGCATATAACCCTTATAATAGTAGTTCGCCTGACAATAGGCATATTATTCATCATAAGGCGCGAAATCCGCCGCATTGCCGCAAAGCTGGACCTTTTTTTCCTTCAAAACAACTCATTGGATAAGAACGAACGCGTCTCGTTTTTTCTCAAAGACATTTCGGAATACAAAAATCATATTCAGAAAATTGTTTCTAAGGTTGAAGGAGGACGCTCTCGCGGCAAACAGTCCGTCAACCCGCCCGCCTCACAAGAAGCGGATAATACAAATACCCTTTAAAAATTCCGCATAATGCGGTTATAATGCCCGAATGCCAGCATAGCTCAGTTGGTAGAGCAGCTGTTTTGTAAACAGCAGGTCGTCAGTTCGAATCTGACTGCTGGCTCCAGTTTTTTACCGTTATTTCTTTATCTAGGAAGTTTCAACTTTTTTCTTCAGTTTTTTGGGGAGTAGAGACTCCAAAGCCTCTTTTTCTTTAAAGCCATAATAAACTTTCCCGTTTATTATGATGGCCGGCAATTCTTCCTTGATATCGTACAGAGAAAAAAGCGTTTTTACCGCCGATAAATCTAGGTGGTAATCAAAAGAATACACGCGCAATTCAGGGTAAGTTTCCCTGAGGTACGTTAGAACATAGCCTTCTTTTTCACAATCCGGACAATCACCATTATTTGAATAAATATAAATGACGGAAATCGGCCTTAAGCCGCATTTTTCGGCGATTCGCTTGCTTAGCAGAAAGTCTTTAATTTCAAGAAGCGAATAGTAGCGTTTTAGCGAAATAACTTCTTCATTGCGGTTGCCAAAATTTTCTTCGGCATAAGACAGTTTTTTTTCCAATGAATTAAGCTCTTGGGATAAAATAGAGCTTGAAACGTCATGGCACGAAGATTCTTGCAGAAGAGCATATTGAGTTTCTGACGATAAAATATCAATCGCAATCTTGTTTTCAATCGTCCTAACTTCGGCCAGCTTCTTTTCGCTGAAATAATTGGAAAGAAAAATCGCCGTGAAAAAAATAAGCGAGGTTATCGCCAGAACATACAAGTATTTTTTCTTATCAAAATTATTCATGGTAAAAGACGTTTTATCTCCAGGGAGTTCTTTTGGACAATACGGTGTTATAGGTTGCCATGAAGAGCCATGCAGGAACGATAAATACGTAAATCAGAAAGAAATAAATTATGTCCAAGGGGAATCGTCTGAAATCTTCGGCTATATGTTTCCCGGCAATAATCATGAAGACTGAAATCGTAGCCAGGATTATCGAAAGAAAGGCGAGCGTTCCGGTATTTATGAAAAATAAATCCATAGAGAATGAATTTTCTATGCCGACAATTTTTATTTCCAGTATTTTTTGGGCCACGTAATTTATCATATTTACGGCGGCATAGCCGACTATATATAAAGCCGACAATACCGAGAGCACGGCCGCCGGAAGCATGAACATCCCAAAGTTTCCGTATTTCTGGTTAAAGAAAAGGTGCTTATAATCTATTGAGTTTTCAAGAAAACCGTGGACCCATCTTAATCGTTGTTTGTACAGGCTTTTTATGGTGTTAGGAGCCACCGTGGTTACGAACGCCTTATGGGAATTGACGATTTTGTAATGCGATTCGTGCATGCGGAAGGCCAACTCCAAATCTTCCGTGTTATGCGCCTTGCGATATGGGCCCAGATTGTCAAAAACTTTTTTTCTGAATACTGAAAACGGTCCCGGCGTTACCTGTATGGCGTCTATCATTCCGAGCATTTTTTTGAAGAAAATACCCAAGTTGTATTCGGCATTTTGCATCAGCTCAATCGCTCTTTTGGGGTTGTAAATTTTTATTGCCGGGGTTACCGCCATAACTTCGTTATCTTCGAAATATTTTACGATTTTCGTTAAAGTGTCTTTCTCAACGAAAGAATCGGCATCAAGACATCCGACAAGGTCGGTATTGATGTGCGCGAGGGCATAATTTAACGCCGTGTGCTTGCCGCCGTTTTCTTTGCGGAAAAGCCGCACGCCGTTTTTATTTTCAAATTTTTTCGCTTCTTTCCATGTGCCGTCGGTTGAGCCGTCGTCAACTATAGTGATGTTCAATTTATCTTTCGGGTAATCAAGTGAAAGAAGAGAATCGATTGTCTTTGCCAAAGTTTTTTCTTCGTTGAAGCACGGCACTATAATGGTAACGCTTGGGTACCCGGAAAGAGAAAGTATTTCCGATTCCTCGCGTTTTATGGTTTTTCGTTTCTCAAAGAATGTTGCAAGTAAAAAAACCTCAACATACAGAGAAGCAAAGACAATAATATAGACGAGTGCCGCCGTTATGGATGACATGAAATTTCCACGAGTATACGTTAAAACGGCGTTTTTTTCAAATTTACAAGGAGGGGTTCTCTGGTTATAATAGCCAGTATTATGAAGAAAAAAGTGGTGGTGAATGGGACGAAAAAAACGGAAGAAATTGGGAATTCCTTGGGGCATCTCCATCCGCTCACGCAGGTTATAAACGAAACGGCGGCTATTTTCGGGGAACTTGGTTTTTCCGTCGCCTCAGGACCGGAAATAGAAACGGAACATTATAATTTTGACGTTTTAAACATTCCTGCGAATCATCCGTCTCGCGACATGTGGGACACTTTTTGGCTAAGAGAAACCTACAACCTACAACCTACAACCTACAAAAAAGAACAAAATTATAACAGCTTTAGTAGTGAGTCGTCAGTTGTGAGTCGTAAGTTGCTCCGTACTCACACTTCGCCGGTTCAAGCGCGCTATATGGAAAGCCATAAGCCGCCCATCCGCATCATTTCTCCCGGAAAGGTCTTCAGATACGAAGCCACCGATGCTACGCATGAAGCCCAGTTCTATCAAATAGAGGGGCTGATGATTGATGAGACGACAACGCTCGCGCACCTTAAGGGAACGCTTGAATTTTTTTTCACCAAATTTTTCGGGAAGAAAATAAGTATCCGCTTACGCCCTTCTTATTTCCCGTTCGTAGAACCCGGAGTGGAGGTTGATGTTTCCTGTTTTAAGTGCGGCGGGGAAGGGTGTTCTATTTGCAAACAAAGCGGTTTTATAGAAATTATGGGGGCGGGAATGGTTCATCCCTATGTATTGAATCAGGCGGGGATTGACCCGCTCAAATATCAGGGGTTTGCTTTCGGCACGGGAGTTGACCGACTGGCTATGCTTAAGTATGCGGTTGATGATGTCCGGCTTTTTTATCATGGAGATTTACGCCTGGTAAACCAGTTTTAATGTATGAAAGTTTCTTACAACTGGCTTAAATATTATCTGAAGAACCATTCCGAAAAAACCGGCCTGCCTGCCGCGCGTGCGGCGCAGGCAGGCGGCAAGCCGTATAAATTACCTGCGCCAGACAAACTTGCCGAACTTCTAATATTCAACGCATTTGAAGTTGAATCCGTGGAGAAAGTGGGTAATGACCATGTGCTTGATATTGATGTATTGCCAAACCGCGCCCATGACTGCCTTTCGCATAAAGGCATTGCCCGCGAAATCGTAAGGCTTCTGGGTAAGCCGATATATCCGGAAAAATTTGTTGGCCACCCTGCAACTTCCAAGAAAGAAGTTTATGTTGATGTTAAAGAGCCCGGGCTTTGCCCGCGATACATGGGCGTGGTAATCGAAGGAGTGAAAGTCGGGGAATCTCCTGCTTGGATTAAAGAATTGCTCCTTTCGGCGGGACAGCGTCCCAAAAACAATATTGTTGATATCACAAATTTCGTAATGCTTGAAATCGGCCAGCCATTGCATGCTTTTGATGCTGATAAACTGGCAAAAGACGAAAAAGGAAATCCGACAATTATTGTACGCAAATCAGGCGGCGGGGAAATCACGCTTTTGGACGGAAAAAAAGTTTCTCTCGGACAAGAAACTCTCGTAATTGCCGACCAGTTGCAAGTTATAGCCATAGCGGGGGTTATGGGGGGGAAATCCACCGAAATAAGCGGGAGCACGAGAAACATAATCATTGAAAGCGCGAATTTTGAACCGGGACAAGTCAGAAAAACTTCCCGCGCGCTTGCCATGCGGACCGATGCCTCAACGCGTTTTGAGCAAGGCATAACGCCGGAGTTTGCCAAAGAGGGAATTCTGCTTGCGATTGAAATGGTGCTTAAGTATGCAAGCGATAAAAATACAAAAGTTGGTTTAATTTCCGACAAGTATCACCGGAAACCGTTGCCATACAATTTAAAAATAAGTACAACAAACGTGAATAAACTTTTGGGGACTAAGCTGAAAGACCGCGATACGGAAAAATTATTGCGCCAACTTGATTTTACGTATGAAAAAAAATCAATAAAAAGTGGGATAGAATATTTGGTGGCGGTTCCGAGCGAACGCCTCGACCTTACCATCAAAGAAGACTTGATAGAAGAAATCGGGCGCGTTTACGGCTACCGTAACATTAAGGCCATAAAGCCGAAAATAAAAAAGAAGCTCTCAAATGATGAAAAGTTTGATAAGGCCAACAAAGTAAGGGAGGCTTTGGCGAGAGAAGGATTTTCAGAGATTATGACTTACGCTTTTATTAATAAAGGCGAAATTGAACTTGAAAATCCGATAGCGGAAGATAAAAAATTTCTCAGGAATAATTTAAAAGACGGAATTACCGAAGCCCTTGTTTCTAACATGAGGAACGCGCCCCTTTTGGGAATAACGGATATAAAAATTTTTGAGATAGGGACAGTATTTAAAAAAGAGGCTGAAGAAATTAAGGTTGCCGTGGGGATAGCGAATAAAAAAGGGAATGACATTAACGAATACACGCTTGATGAGGCGCATGATAAGTTCGTTAAATCAATATCCGGTAAAACTAAAACAATAAAGAAAAAAGAGGTAAGGTATAAACACATCAGCCCGTACCCGTTCGCGCTCCGTGATATTGCGGTATTTGTGCCTAAAGGGATTAAAAACGATGCAGTGCTAAAAATTATAGAAAAAGAATCAGGCCTGCTTCTCGTTCAGAAAAAACTTTTTGACGTGTTTGAGAAAGGGGACAAAGTTTCTTACGCGTTTAATTTGGTTTTCCAATCTCATGAAAAAACCCTAAGCGATGACGAAGTGAACAAAATAATGATGGGGATAACAAAAAAATTAAACGGCAAAACGGGATGGCAGGTGAGGTAGATAAAAACAATATTCCCGTTTCTTAAAAACCTCGATTTTAAGCCGTATTTTAGTCGTCCAATTAAGTGGATAAAGCTTCATTTTTAAGTCTTTTTTTGCTATAATGAATACAATAAATGGTTCCTAAAAAGGTTCCATATTTTATTGAATTATGGCTAAAGAAGAAGCAAAAAAAGTCTCGGGCGGGCATCACTACGATGCTTCCGACATCTCCGTTTTGGAGGGGCTTGAACCGGTGCGCAAGCGTCCCGGAATGTACATCGGCACGACCGGTATTGACGGACTCCACCATCTAATCTGGGAAATTTTTGATAACTCGCGCGACGAAGCCATGGGGGGGTTTGCCGACCGCATAGATATCGCCCTTCTTCCTGGGAACCGCGTTCGTGTCGCCGACAACGGTCGCGGTATTCCGGTTGATATTCACAAGAAAACTAAAGTTTCCGCCCTTGAGACGGTTATGACGACGCTCCATGCCGGCGGGAAATTCGGCGGAGAAGGATATAAGGTTTCCGGCGGCCTTCACGGTGTCGGCGCGTCGGTTGTGAACGCTCTTTCAATATACGCTAAAGTTGAAGTTCATCGCGATGGAGGGCTTTACGTGCAGGAGTATTCGCAAGGGAAGCGCAAGGCGGCTGTTAAAAAAATAGAAAGCTCCAAACTTCACGGCACAATCGTTACTTTCGAGCCGGATCCGGAAATTTTTAAGGAAATAAAATTTGATTGGAATACGATTGTTTCCCATATGCGCCAACAGGCGTATCTCGTGCGCGGACTCACAATTTGTATAACCGACCTGCGCGGCTTTGAAGGAAAAATTGATACCGATGCTTATTACTTAAGCGACCTGGGGTTGAACGCCCCGTCGATGACATTTTATTTCGAGGGCGGGTTGATGTCGCTTGTTAAGTTTTACAACCAGCTTCAGAAGCCGATTCATAGAAATATTTTTTATGCGGAAAAAGAACACGAAGGAGTTCATGTTGAAATAGCGCTTCAGTACATAGACGATATCACGACCAAAATCGCCGCTTTCGCCAACAATACTTACAATGCCGAAGGAGGAACTCATGTGACAGGGTTTAAAACAGCGCTCACGCGCCTAATCAATAATTACGGCAGGAAAAACGGAATAATCAAAGATAAGGATGAGAATTTTACGGGAGAGGACGTATTGGAAGGCCTTACTGCGGTAGTGTCGGTAAAGTTGCGCGAAATTCAATTTGAGGGCCAGACTAAAGCCAAGCTCGGAAGCGTGGAAGCACAAAGCGCGGTGAACGCCGTTTTCGGCGAATCATTCGACGCTTTTCTTGAAGAAAACCCCGACGACGCGCGCGATATCGTCGGCAAGGCTTTTCTTGCCCTTCGCGCGCGTAAAGCCGCCAAGGCCGCCAAAGATTCAGTTCTCCGCAAAAGCGGACTTGAAGGGCTTACTCTTCCGGGCAAACTTGCCGACTGCCAGACACGTGACGCGTCCGAGGCGGAAATTTTTATCGTTGAAGGAGATTCGGCCGGCGGTTCGTCAAAGCAGGGGCGCGACAGGAGAACGCAAGCCATACTTCCGCTCCGGGGCAAAATATTAAACGTTGAACGCGCCCGCCTTGATAAGATGCTCGCCTCAACGGAAATAAAATCATTGGTTGTTGCTCTAGGTACTGCCATCGGAGACTCTTTCGATATTTCCAAGCTTCGCTATCATAAAGTGGTTATTGCCACCGATGCCGACGTTGACGGTGCTCACATCAGGACGCTTTTGCTCACGCTTTTTTATCGATATTTCCGTCCGCTCGTTGACGGCGGATTCATATACATTGCTCAACCACCGCTTTATAAAATAAAAAAAGGCAAGGAATTGTCATACTTTTATAACGAAGATTCAAAAGAAAAATTTTTGAAAAAAGAAGGCGGCGAAGTTTTGGAAATGGCCGAAGCCGGAGTGAACGAAGAGGAAGCCGAAGAAGCCGGCGAGGAAGAGAAAACGGATAAAAAGAAGTCCGTGAAAATCGTCGTCCAGCGCTACAAAGGCTTGGGAGAAATGAATCCGGACGAGCTCTGGGAAACGACCATGGACCCGGCGCGCCGCGTTATCAAGAAAGTTTCAATTGAAGACGCGCAGGACGCGGACAAAGTATTTGAAACGCTAATGGGCACCGACGTTCCGGCGCGCAAGTCATTTATTCAGTCAAACGCCAAACTTGCAAACATAGATATTTAGACGTACCATTGTAGCCGGCTTAAAGATCTATAACACAGGAAAGGATTGCCAATGGAAATTGTAGCCCGTAATGTTATTCTCATTTCCGAAAAAGAAAAAAGAACGGGAAACTTGATTTTCCCGGAACTTGGTTCCCGCTTGATAAGCTCGCTTATTCTCGGCGCAAAGTCGGTTAGCCTGGTTTTCGAGGGCGGGGATGAGCTCGAAATCAGAATGCCCACGGCTCAATATTATTTTGATGTGAGCATCAAAAACTGGCTGAACAGAAAAATCAGCGAGGTTACCGCCGTTAAGGCAAAAGACGAAGGATACGATGTGGTCATTTTTAAGTTTGAAAACGTACTCGTCACCCGTCCCCTCACGCACGTACTTTCTCTTTCGCTCAATGACTGTGAACTTCGCGGCGAACCAATAAAGGGGATGCGCGCGTGAGTGGCCCCTGTTTGGACTCCGCCCGCCCAGGGCGGGGTTTTTTTATTTCCTCTACTTATTTATTTATGCTAATATTGCCACATAATAAAAATATATGGCAAAAGGAAATAACGCTCGCCGCAAGGAAGTAAAAAAACCGAAGAAGGCGAAAAAATAATTTAAAAAACCCCTGCTTGGCGGGGGTTTTTTAAAATTAGTTATTTTTTGTTTTTTATTTCCTCTTTTAATTTACTAACCAGACTTTCCAAAGTTTCTTTTAAGGAGGTGCCCGCCCGATTTTCCACTGTTATTGTTTCAGATTCCATTTCTTTATCGCCAACCACCAAAAGATATGGGATTTTTTGCATTTTGGCATTTCTTATTTTTTTCCCCAAAGTTTCATTGCTCTCGTCAATTTCGGCACGAATACCGGCTTCTTTAAGGGCGCCATGAATATTTTTGGCATATTCAAAATGTTTTTCGCTTATGGGCAAAATTATCGCTTGCACCGGCGAAAGCCATAACGGGAATGCGCCGGCGTATTTTTCAATAAGGAAAGCAATAGTGCGCTCAATGGAGCCGATGGATGAGCGGTGTACGACGAAAGCGCGGTGCTCCTTGCCGTCTTCTCCGGTGTAAACGAGATTGAAGCGCTCCGAACTTGAGAGGTCGTATTGCACCGTAAAAATAGTATCTTCTTTGCCGTTCACGTTCTTCATTTGAATGTCGATTTTCGGACCATAGAAAGCCGCTTCGTCTTTTGCTTCCACAAATTTTACTCCGCGTTTTTTCATCAATTTTCGCAGAAGACCCTCCGCCTTATCCCACCCATTGTCGTCCTTGTAGTATTTTTTCGTGTTTTCACGGTTTCCAAGGGAAAGACGGTAATGGTAGTCCGTTCCCGCATCAAGGCCGAGCACGCCGTTTGCGTATTCAATGAGGTCAAGCGCTTTTTCTATTTCATCTACCGCCTCATGTTCGTTTTTACAAATTATATGGGCGTCGGAAAGGCAGAAGGTGCGCACTCGTTGGAGCCCCATGAGTTCGCCGGATTGTTCGTAGCGGTAAAGTTTGGCGAGTTCTGCGATTCGCATTGGCAGCTCACGATAGGAATGGGGACGTGATAGATAAAGCTCAAAATGGTGCGGGCAGGTCATTGGCCGGAGCATGAACTTCTCGACGTCAATCTCTATGGGGGCGTACATTGACTCTTTGTAATGCGGGTAATGACCGGATTTTATATAAAGGTCAAGTTTTGCGATGTCGGGGGTATAGACATGGTTATAACCACGCTTGAGCTCCTCGTCCACGATGAAGCGTTCTAGTTCGCGGCGAATTGTGGCTCCTTTGGGGGTGAAGAGGGGCAGACCTTTCCCCACGGTGTCCGAAAAAGTGAACAGGTCCAATTCCCGGCCTAGTTTTTTGTGGTCACTTTCGTTCATATAAGAAAAACATACCATTTTTAACTTCATTTAACAAAAGAAAAAGCAGGCTATCATTAAGCCTGCCCGAATCTGTTTTTCTTTTTAAGCCACCTTAATCCAGTTGGTCGAGAATAGCGTATTATCAAAAGGCCCTACGACCTTATGACCAGCATCATCCACCAACTCCACCCAGAAATTGGGGTTTTTTTCTCCATCCGTGTCCTCTTGTGATTTGTATTCTGCTACCGGTGTACCGCTTACGAAAAGCTGGCGGACCCAGTCTTCTTTCCGGAACTGGCTTAGGAACTCTTCCTTTGGCTCAATGCGGCTACCAGTAACAAACTGACATATTATTCCCGCCATAACGACCCCCGTTTGATTTAATTATCCGCTTTCAGGGTAATTTAAAAGACCCGTGCTGTCAAACGTTACGCAAGTTCTTTTACAGCTTCAATCAAAATGCTCGTTTCCCCGTTGCGCCCGGAAATGCGCCCTTTGATGGAAATGCACTTGTCGGCGACGAATAAGTTTTTATGCTCTTTGAATATTTTTGGGAACGCCACCGTTTCTATGCTTCCCGAAAAATCAGCCAGCTTGACGAAAGCCATCTGGTCGTTGTTTTTGGTGAATACCACTTTTGCTTCTTCAATTATGCCGGAGAGCACGCAAAGCATTCCTTCGCGCAGTTCTTCTTTTATCCGCTTGATGTCCACTTCTTTTTTGGCAAGTTTCTCACGATATTTATCAAGAGGGTGTCCGGACACGTAAAGGCCGAGCAATTCCTTTTCCCATAAAAGTTTTTCTTCTTTTGTCGCCGCCTCCGCCTCTTTTAATTTAAACGTTGGCGCGGCTGACGCGATGCTTCCGAAGAGGGACGTTTGATTTTGGTGCACTCTTCCAGATTCACGGTTATAGGCGAGCGCTTCCTCCACATTACTTAAAAGCATCCCGCGTTCCCCAACGTCGTCCAAGCTTCCGGATTTTATAAACGCTTCCAGCGATTTTTTATTCAGGTTTTTATGCTTGACGCGGTCAAGGAAATCTCCGAAAGATTTGAATTTACCGTTTTTATTCCGCTCGGTGATGACGGCATCGGCGATGTCCGTGCCCAGATTTTTTACCGAATAAAGCCCGAATCTTATTTCTTCGCGCCCGCCCGCCTGCGCTTGACTGCCCGCCTGCGCGCAACGCGCGGGCAGGCGAGCTTCGCTCAGGCAGGCCGTGCTTGCCGCGGCGGGCCCGCCGTCTTTATCGGCAACTACGGTAAAGTTTCCCTCGCTTTCGTTCACGTCGGGCGGTAGAACGGGGATTTTCATGCGCACGCACTCGGTTATTATTTCGGAAATTTTTTCAACATCTCCGGCATCTGCGGTAAGGACGGCGGCCATGTAAGCGGCGGGGAAGTTCGCTTTCATGTAAGCGGTTTGATAGGCGACGCGCCCGTAACTTGCCGCGTGGGCTTTGTTGAAGCCGTAAGCGGCGAACGGCTCTATAAGTTTCCAAAGTTCAAGCGCTTTCGCCGGTTTCATTCCTTTATCAATGCATCCGGAAACGAATTTTTCCTCCTGCGCCGCCATTTCTTTGGGGATTTTTTTGCCCATGGCTTTTCGCAGAGAATCAGCTTCAAGCCAGGAATATCCGGCAATTTTTATGGCAATCAAAAGAACATCGTCCTGATAGGTGATAACGCCGTGGGATTGGTCCAAAATCTCTTTCATCCGAGGGTCCAGATACGTGACAAGTTTTGGATTATGTTTACGGCTTATATAATCCGGGATTTTTTCCATAGGTCCCGGGCGGTATAGCGCCACCATGGCGTTTATGTCGTGAATGGTGGTTGGCTTAAGTTCTTTCAGATAGCGCGTCATACCGGAGCCGTTTAATTGGAAGAGCCCCATTGTTTCGCCGCGCGCAAGCATTTCAAAAGTTTTTTTGTCGTCGAGAGGAATCGTTTCTATGTCAACGTCAATCCCGTAAATGTTTTTTACGCGTTCCACCGCGTCGCCCAGGATGGCGAGATTTCTGATTCCCAGAAAATCGAATTTAAGAAGTCCAACGCCGCCGTATTCGTCGGTAACGCCGTACATGTCGTATTGAGTGATTATTTTTCCGCCTTTGGGGTCATATTGAATCGGCACCCAGTCGGGAAGCGGTGACGGGGCGATGACGACTCCCGCGGCGTGCACGGAAATATGCCGTGCCCCGCCTTCCAATTTTTTGGCAAGGTCTATTATTTCTTTCGCGTCTTTTTCTTTTTTGTAAATCTCGGCGAGTTCAGGGGACAATTCAAGGGCGTGGTCTATGGTCATGGGGAATCCTTGGCTTCCTAAAGGTATCAAGCGCGAGAGGCGGTCGCCGACATTGTAAGGGTGCCCCAGCGCGCGGGCGACGTCCCTTACGGCGCCGCGCGCCATCATTGTTCCGAATGTTCCGATTTGCGCCACGCGGTCCTCGCCGTATTTTTGTTTTACGTAATCTATGACTTCGTCGCGGCGATTATCGGCGAAGTCCATATCAATATCCGGCGCCTTGGGACGGTCGGGATTTAAAAATCGTTCAAAGGGCAATTTGTATAGAAGGGGATTAACGGTCGTGATGCCGCTTAAGTACGACACGAGGGAGCCGCCGGCGGAACCTCTTGTCGTCGCGTATATTTTTTTCTCCCTGGCGTATTTCAAAAGGTCGGCCACAACAAGGAAATATGGAGTATAACCCTTATCGCGGATTATTTTTATCTCATATTCTATGCGGTCTTCTACTTCTTTGGTTTTTTCCAGCCCGCGAAAAGGGATTCCTTCGTAGGCAAGCTTTCGAAGCGCTTCTTCCGCCGTGACTTTTCCCGGGATTTCAAAATCCGGCAACACCCATTTGCCCAAAGTGAGTTCTATGTCGCACATATCGGCAATTTTCATCGTATTTTCCACCGCCTCGGGAATATCTTTGAAATATTCAAGGGCTTTTGCGGTTTTGATGAATGAAAAATCATCGGTGCCGAAAGAGAACCTATTCTCGTTTTTCATATCGTCGTTTGTTTGTATTGCAAGCAGGGTCTCGTGCGCCTTATGGTCGTCTTCGTGAAGATAATGGGAATCCTGCGTGCCGACAAGCGGGATGTTTAATTTTTTGGAAAGCGCGATAGTTTTTTCCCTCACTTCTTTGGCGCCTTCAATTTTCGCGTGATTCATAACTTCCAGAAAATAATTTTCTTTTCCGAAAATTTCCTGATATTCGCGGGCGACCGTTTCGGCAATTTCGTCTTTGCCGGATTGGAGCGCGCGAGCCAATTCGCCGCCCAGACATCCGGAGAGCGCTATTAAACCGTCCGAATGTTCGCGCAACGAATCCTTGTCCATCCGCGGTTTATAATAATAGCCCTCAAGGTGGGAGAGCGTAACGAGCTTCATAAGATTTTTGTAGCCGGTTTCGTTTTTGGCGAGAAGGGTTAAGTGATATCGCTTGTTGTCTATATTGGGTTCTTTGTCAAAACGCGTGCGGTTGGCGACATACGCCTCAACTCCGATTATCGGTTTTATGCCGTGAGTTTTGCATGCTTTATAAAAATCAATCGCGCCGTACATATTGCCGTGGTCGGTGATGGCGATTGCCGGCATTCCGTCGGCCTGGGCGATTTTTACCATCTCATCTATTTTTGACATTCCGTCGAGGAGGGAATAGTGACTGTGAGTATGTAAATGTATAAACTTTGTATCCATGAGTTATTGGGTATGAAAACTTGTCCCGTAGGGAGAGCGAAGCGATATGGTACTGGGGTGGATGGATTTAGTGTCCATAGAAAATTATCATGAAATTATATCACATTGCGTATGTGTGTACTTGACAACAATTGTATTTTTATGCTCTTTTTAAGGCAGAAATGCCTCGTTTATAAAGGCGAAACCCAACCATTCGGTTGGAGCCATCAGCCAGGAGAATATCATGAACATTTTGAAGCTGTTGTTAGTAGTGTTTTTCGCAGTACTCGCAGCGATCCCGGGGTCGTACGCCAAAGAGGGAGGAAACCGCGAACTTCTTCTCCCAATAGGAGTAGTTACCGTTGGGCCTCTTACCAAGCCGTTTAACCCGCACGAATTTTTTCGGGGAAGAGACGGTCTTTGGGTCTCGCCCGGATTTACGGAAAGAGTCCTATCGGTAGCACGAATTACTGAATCTGCGGATGAGGTTTCTCTGGGCCAGTTTAATCTGGCGAAGGATGCCCAATACGGAGAAATTAGTCCCGATTCTTCCGATGACCATCTTCTTACGGAGCTTTGGCAAATTGCCGAACTCATCAAGCGCCAGCCGGGGTGGGGAGGCGGCCCCCTAAGATACTACGGCGAGAATGTCTTCTATGTTCGCGGCCACGGTTACGGGGTGTTCGGGATATTCGCGGTGGAAATCAGCTGGTGCAGAAGCAACAGGTGGTGCGTGCATGCACGCGTGGTGAACTGGTCGGATGGCGATGAAAAAAAGGGCAACCAGATTTTCTTACGTATCCGCACCTGACGCGCTTTGTGGCCCTATCTTCCAGCCCCTTGGAATCTTTGACACTTTGTGTCTTTGAAACCAAGGGGTTTTCGTTTGGTATACTTAACACCGAAATCTCGGATGTATTGTTAAATGAATGAGAAATAAATATATTACAGGTATCGACGAAGCCGGACGCGGGCCTATTGCTGGGCCGGTGGCGGTGGGGGTGGTAATAATGAAACTAACGACCTACAACCAACGACAAATAATCTTCAGAGGAATACGAGATTCTAAACAATTAACTGAAAAAAAGCGGGAATGGTGGTTTGGAAAAATCAAAAAATTAAAAAAGGAAAAAATTCTTGATTTTCGCGTTTCGCTTGTGAGCGAGAAAACCATAGATGAAAAGGGGATAGTTTTCGCCATACGGAAGGGAATTTACTCATCTCTTTTGTCGCTTAAGGTCGGTAAAGATGCGCAGATACTGCTAGACGGCTCGCTTAAAGCCCCGGCTCGGTACAAGTATCAGAAAACAATTATCAGGGGAGACGAAAAAAAGCCCGTTATTTCCGCCGCTTCAATTATGGCGAAAGTTGTCCGCGACAGGCACATGAAAAAGATTGCGGAAAAGCATCCCGATTACGCTTTTGAAAAACACAAAGGCTATGGCACGAAAGAACACTATCGGCGAATCAAAAAACACGGGCTTTCAAAAATCCACCGAAGAAGTTTTCTTGGAAGGAAGTAAATATTTACAAGACCACGGATTTGTGTTATTCATTTAACGGAAGTTTTTCTCACTCTTTTTGGGGGTAATATGGATTTGCGGAAAAAACTCATTGGCCTTTCGGTCTCGGCGGCTTATCCTTCAGGTTCTGCCGCCGCGGCCATCGAAGAACTGAAGATGGAAATAGCAAATAATGATTTCTCCATGCGCGAGGATTACCGCGGTATTCTCATGCGCGCGACACGAGTTTTTGATTTCTCAGAAGAGAATCTCGGTAAGGAAGATACCGCGGTGCAGGAGGCGGTCCGTCTGCTCCGGGAGGCGGGATTTGGCGACCTGAAGGACGCTCTTTCCAGGTTCATTTTAAATATTCCCACCAAGGACGACATGAGGAACCTCCGCGCGCTCTCGGCAAGACCCTGAGAAAACCGCCTACGAGGCCCCGTTTTAAGCGGGGCTTTTTTCTTGACCCCGTAGTGATCCGCCCAGGGCGGACTACTACCGGGTTGATATTTCCAAATAATAAGTTATACTGGCGAAATCATGGTTGTACGAATGAGACACACGCGGGCGCACACAGCAAATCGCCGTTCCCACCACGCGCTGAAAAAGATGAAGCTTTCCATTTGCGGGAAGTGCGGTTCTCCCAAAGAGAACCATAAAATGTGTCCTGCCTGCGGTACCTACAAAGGGCGCGAGGTTGTTAATGTTTTGAAGAAAGTTGAAAAGAAGACCGCGAAAGCGAAGAAAGCGGAAACGAGTAAATAACTTGTAGTTTTTAGCTTGTAGTTGGCATAAAAACCCATCGCCTGTAAGCTTAAAGCTATAAGTCCAAAGCTGTACTCATGGCAAACCGGCACCTTTCAAGATCAGTAGTATTACAGACACTCTTCGAGTGGGATTTCATACTTTCGTCGGGCGCTCGCCCGAAAGAATCTTTAAGCGAGATTCTCGAACGCAATACTAAAGAATTTGCTCCGGGCATGGGGGATTCGTCGTTCATGGCATCGCTTGCCGAAGCGATAATTGAAAAACAAAAAACACTGGACGATATCATTGAAAAAGCCGCTCCCGATTGGCCGATTGACCGCATTTCCGTCGTGGACAGGAATATTTTACGCATCGGCCTTTATGAACTTCTTTTCGCCGACCGCAAGGAAGTCCCGCCGAAAGTCGCGATTAACGAGGCGATTGAACTCGCCAAAACTTTCGGCGGAGAAAACAGCGGTAAATTCGTAAACGGCGTATTGGGCGCGGTTTACAAAGAAATCGGCGAGCCGCAAAAAGACGAAACGAGCGCAAAGAAGAAAAAAGGAAACGAGGGACTGGATTTATCCAAAGTGCCTCTTGAAAAATTGGGCGGGGCGGTGGTTTATTCAAGTTACGATGGCGAGACATATCTCGCCCTCGTCCACGATGTTTTTGGGCACTGGACTTTGTCCAAAGGTCATATCGAAGAAAACGAAGACGAGGTGGAAGCGACAATCCGAGAAATCAAAGAAGAGATGGGCATCTCCGTAAAAATTAAAGAAAAAATCGGTGAAAACGAATATATAGCCTCTAAACCGGATAAAGGGAAAATACGTAAACGGGTATCATATTTTTTAGCTGAAGCCGTCTACCAAGACTTAAAACTCGAGAAAAAGGGCGGGCTTGATGATTGCAGATGGTTCCCGATACGCGAAGTTCTTGACCTTAACATTTACAACGATATTATTCCCATAGTCGCGAAGGGGATACAGAAACTTACAACCGACAACCGACAACCGACAACAGGAATTCCCAAAAGGCCAAAATCTTAGGGTTGTAAGTTGTTGGTTGTTGGTGGTAGGTTAATATTATGATTGATTTTTCAAAATTTGAGAAAAAAACAAAAGTTTCGTTTAAAGATAAAAACCTTCTCAAGCAGGCGTTTGTTCACCGTTCTTATTTGAATGAAAATCCCAAATTGGGGATTGACCACAACGAACGCCTTGAATTTTTGGGGGATGCTGTTTTAGAGCTTTCCGTTACAGATTATTTGTATAAAAAATATCCGGATAGCACCGAGGGCGACCTCACCTCTTATCGCGCGTCGCTCGTCAATTCCGATACCATAAGCGAAGCGGCCGCCAAATTGGGAATGAATGAATATCTGCTCCTTTCAAAAGGCGAGGCAAAAGACGTCGGCAAGGCGCGGCAATATATTCTCGCCAATGTTTTTGAAAGTTTTATCGGCGCCATTTATCTTGACCAAGGATACGATGCCGCCGATAAATTCATAGCCTCGTGCCTTTTTGGCAAAATCGATACCATCATAAAAAAAGGACTTTTTAAGGACGCCAAAAGTCTCATCCAAGAGAAAGCGCAGGAACATGCAGGAGTAACACCGGCGTATAAGATAATCAAGGAATTTGGCCCAGACCACGATAAAATGTTTACGGTCGGAGTTTATTTCGGCGATGAACTTGTCGCGGAAGGCAGCGGAAAATCAAAACAGGAAGCGGAACAAAAAGCGGCAAAGGCGGCGCTGTCAAAAAAGCGCTGGGGAAAATAACAGCCCGCTAATTCTATGTTATTGAATCGGGGTGATTTTAAAAAACTCGTCGCCGAGGGATTTGATAGGATTCCCGGCAAATTTAAAAATAAAATAAAAAATGTCGCTTTGGTGGTGGAAGACTGGCCTTCTCGCGAACTTTTGACATCCCAGGGGTTGGGTG
>JBBTQM010000033.1:0-22140 GCA_038065675.1 Patescibacteria group bacterium
AAATAGCCTTGAGGAACTTACGGTTTCTCTCAACAAAGACAATGTTTTGCGTACCCCGATTGTTTTCAAATGGTTTATCAGGTTTTTGGGAGGCGAGACAAAGGTAAAGGCGGGGGATTATCTCTTTACGGAGAGCATCGCCTTGCCGCGGGTGGCGCTACGCATGGTTTTGGGCGAATTCAATTTAACGCCGACAAAAATTACTCTTCCGGAAGGCTCATCACGCAAAGAAATGGTGGCGGTATTCGCCAAAAATCTCCCGAATTTTGACAAAGAAAAATTCCTGCTGGAAAGCGCTTCCGATGAGGGATATCTTTTCCCGGATACTTACCTTTTCTTTCCCAACGCCTCAACAGAGGAGATTATCTCAACTCTTAGGGAGAATTTCAGCGCCAAAATAGAGACTCTCAGGGACGATATCAGGAAAACAAAAAAAACACTGCGAGAAATAATCATTATGGCTTCAATTGTTGAAAAAGAAGCGCACACCATGGAAGACAGGAAAATTATTGCCGGAATATTGTGGAAACGCGTGCAAATAGGAATGCCCCTTCAAGTGGATGCGCCGTTTTATTATGCGATAGGAAAAGGGACATACAATCTGACGCAGAAAGATTTAAAAACGGATTCGCCGTACAATACATATACGCGAACAGGCCTTCCTGCCGGTCCGATAGGAAATCCGGGGATTGATTCAATTTTTGCCGCGATTTATCCCAAAACTTCGCCATATCTTTACTATCTTTCCGATCGCGAAGGAAACGTGTATTATTCGGCGACATTTGATAAGCACAAGAAAAATAAGGTACTCTACATAAACTAATATGCAAAGAAATCTAGCCTTTATTGATATTGAATCAACCGGCCTTGACCTTGAGCGTCACGAGATTATTCAGATTGGCTGCGTGCTTGTAAAGCCAATACCGCGCGCGGGCAAAGGGCCTACGCTTGAAGTGCTTGAGGAATTTGAACTCAAAATTAAGCCGGAACGGATAAAGGACGCCGACCCGCAGGCGCTTCTTGTCAACGGCTACAATGAAGCAGACTGGATATTTGCCATAGATATCAAAAAAGCGCTTGAAGTGCTTGCCGAAAAAGTTAAAGATGCGGTTATGGTCGGGCACAATGTTTCTTTTGACCATGCGTTTCTGGAGAAGGCATTTGAAAAAAATGGCATTAAAAACACCATGCATTACAGAAAACTTGATACCATATCAATTGCCTACGCCAAACTCTACAATGACGGCGACATAGAAAAATTTTCACTGCGAGCTCTCTGCGAAAAACTGGGGATTGAGAACAAGCATGCCCACACAGCGCTTTCTGACGCGCGGGCCACGTTTGAACTTTACAAAAAACTTCTCGTTGATTAGAGTCCTTTAATGAAGAAAAGGGTATTTGTAGGCCTTTCGGGCGGAGTTGATAGCTCTGTTTCCGCCGCCTTGCTCAAGAAAGACGGGTATGACGTTACCGGCGTTTTCATCAAGGTTTGGCAGCCGGACTTTATGGATTGTAATTCCAAAGAAGACCGCTTAGACGCCATGCGCGTGGCGGCTCATTTGGGAATTCCTTTCCGCACGCTTCATTTAGAAAAAGAATACAAGAAAGAAGTGGTTGATTACATGATTGCCGAGTACCAGAAGGGGAATACCCCGAATCCTGACGCCATGTGCAATAAAGAAATAAAATTCGGCGCATTTCTTAAATATGCCAGGAAAGAAGGAGCCAATTACGTCGCTACCGGGCATTACGCCAGAAATGTTTTTGATAAAAAAACCAAGAAGTACAAATTATTGAAAGGTTTGGACGAAAACAAAGATCAAAGTTATTTTCTTTGGACACTAGGACAGGGAGAGCTTTCAAAAATTATTTTTCCGGTTGGGGAATACAAGAAAGAAAAAGTAAGGACGCTTGCCGAAAAATTCGGCCTTATTACGGCTGCGAAAAAAGACAGCCAGGGACTTTGCTTTGTCGGGAAGGTGGACATGAAGAAGTTTTTAAAACACTTCATTAAAGAAAAAGGCGGCGACGTCATTAATACGGACGGGAAAGTGATAGGCAAACACGACGGCGCCACTTTTTACACCTTGGGTGAACGGCACGGATTTACCATAACGAAAAAATCACCAAGCGATTGCCCTTATTACGTTATGGATAAAAATATACGGGGGAATACCATTACCGTATCCCATGAACGCGTTTTGCCTCGTGATGAAAGCATGGCTGCGCGCGTCGTCGCCAAAAAAATAAATTTTACCGGTGGGACGCCCCGCGCCGGAGAAAACCTGTCAGTCAGGTTCCGTTACCGCGAAAAGCTTATCCCTTGCCGCATAGTTTCCGTAAAAGGCGGCTCAATTGAAATAGCCCCGCTTGATAAGCAATTTATCGCTCCCGCCGGACAATCGCTCGTCCTTTACCGTAAAAACGAGTGTGTCGGAGGGGGAATTATCTCTTAGGGGTTTCTTTGGTATACTTTTTACATATAAGCCAATAAAATTTTATGGAATTTTCAACTGCCTATTTGTCTCCCGAATCTTTGGATTTGTTTACAAAACTCTCCGTAGCGCTTATTTTAGGAGTTGTCTTGGGATTGGAGCGCGTGGTTGCCCATAAAACAGCCGGTATGCGCACATACGCTCTGGTTTCCATGGGCTCAGCGCTTTTTGTCGTCGTCTCAAATATGGCAGCCACCATTTACGGCGACTCTTTCCAAAATTCCGACCCGCTTCGCATGGTTTCGCAAATAGTGCTAGGAGTAGGATTCCTTGGAGCTGGACTCATTGTTTTTAAAGATTCCCAGCTTCAGGGGCTCACGACGGCGGGAGGATTATGGGTCGCGGCGGGAATCGGCGCCGCCGCAGGATTTGGTTTTTATAATCTTGCCGTTATCGCAACAGTTTTGACCCTTTTCGTTTTTGTCGGGCTTTGGTTCGTTGAATCGGGCATAAAGAAATTTCTGAAAGATTAAAATGCAGTCGGCGGAAATACGGAGACGGTTCATAGAATTTTTCAAAAAGCGCGGACACGCCGTTATTCCGTCCGCTTCGCTCGTGCCGGAAAATGATCCGTCAGTGCTTTTCACCACCGCCGGCATGCAGCCGCTGATACCGTACCTTTCGGGGGTGCCACATCCTCAAGGGAGACGATTGGTTAATGTTCAGAAATGTGTGCGTACGCAGGATATTGATGAAGTCGGCGACAATACGCACGATACTTTTTTTGAAATGCTGGGAAACTGGTCGCTCGGAGATTATTTTAAGAAAGAGGCGATTGAGTGGAGCTACGAATTTTTAACCTCAAAAGAAGAGGGGTTGGGACTTGACCCGAAGCGTTTATATATAACCTGTTTTGAGGGCGATGAAAACGCTCCGCGCGACACTGAATCGGCAAAAATCTGGGAATCTTTGGGCATTCCTAAAAACAGGATTTATTTTTTGGGAGCCGATGATAATTGGTGGAGCCCGGGGGAAAGCGGGCCGTGCGGACCGGATACGGAAATGTTTTATGACCTCTCGGGCGGCATGGGAGATTTATCGGAAGATGAATTCGTCAAAAACACTAACGAGCAGAAAATTGTTGAGGTCTGGAATGATGTATTCATGGAATATCAGAAGAAGGACGACAAAGTTACCGGAAAGCTGGCGCAGCAAAATGTTGATACCGGCGCGGGGCTTGAGCGTTTGGCGATGGTGATGCAGGGAAAGGACAACATCTTCGACACCGACCTTTTTGCTCCAATCATGGAGGAAATAAACAAGCTTTCCTCGATGGATGATGCGCGGGCGAAGCGTATCATCGCCGATCACGTGCGTACGTCGGTCTTCATGATTGCGGATGGCGTGGTGCCGTCAAATACCGACAGAGGTTACGTTTTGCGACGACTTCTCCGCCGGGCAGTGCGCTACACCGACAAACTTAAAATGAAACCAAGGTCGCTTTTTTTGATAGCGCAGATGTTTATTAAAAAATATAAAAATGTTTATCCGAACATTGACACAACAACTGAACAAATTAAGAAAGAAGTCGAAGAAGAGGAATCTCGTTTTAGAAAAAATTTATCTAAGGCATACATTGTTTTGAGTAAAAAATTTCCTAGTGTTAAACCACTGGACGGAACAAGTTCTTATGGTAATGCGCCCGATATGTCACCAATCGAAGTGAATGGAAAACTTGAAAGGGGATATATTCCACCCAAAAGTGCGATTACAGGTAAATATTTATTTAATTTTTACCAAACTTTTGGTTTCCCTTTTGAGCTTGCCATGGAAGAGATTCAGAAAATCTACAGATATTTACCGTATGAAATAGAAAAATTAAAAAAAGAATTTAATGATGAATTTAAAAAACATCAAAATTTGTCCCGTGCGGGCGCCGGGCAAAAATTCAAAGGCGGACTTTTGGACCACTCGCCGCAGTCAATTAAATACCATACGGCTACCCATCTTCTCCATAAAGCGTTGAAGGAGGTTCTCGGTAGCCATGTCTTCCAAAAGGGCTCAAATATCACTCCCGAGCGTCTGCGCTTTGATTTTTCTTTTGAGCGTAAAATGACGGGCGAGGAAAGGAAAAAAGTTGAAGACTTAGTCAATGAAAAAATAAAAGAAAAACTCCCGGTTTCTTATGAAGATATTCCGATTGAAGAAGCGGAAAAGCGCGGAGCTCTCGGACTTTTTGAGGAAAAGTACGGCGACAAGGTGCGCGTATATGAAATAGGGGATTTCAGCCTTGAATTTTGTGGCGGGCCGCATGTTAAAAATACGAGCGAACTAGGCCATTTTAAAATTTCCAAAGAAGAAGCCGTAGCGCAGGGGATAAGGAGAATAAAGGCGATTTTGGAATAGAGCGTGGTATAATAATTTCACATATTATGGCGCTTTTTTCTTTTTCTAAACCAAAAAAAGAACTCATTTTGGTTATAGATATCGGAAGTGCCAGCGTGGGCGCGGCTATTTCCGTTATTTCTCCGGACAGGTCCGCGGCTCCGATAATAGTTGCCAGCTCGCGGACGCAGATTCCTTTTCAGGAATACCTTAAATTCGACCGTTTTGCGGAACTTATGCTTGCCGCGCTTGAATCCTCGTTATCCAGAGTTTTTGCGGAGTCAAAGGCAAAACCGGGAAAAATTTACTGCTTTTTGGCATCCCCTTGGTACGCCTCCCAGATACGCACCAGCTCCGTATCGAGAGACAAGGAATTCGAGGTAACGGCGGATATTTTTGAAACTCTTGTGAACGACGAAATAGAAAAATTCAGAAAAAACGAAGCGGCGGCGTTTTCGGAAATCAAAGACAAAATGTTTTTTCTTGAAAAAGAAGTAATGGATATTTCGCTCAACGGATATCACTCTCTAAACCCGCTGGGTTCTCTGGTACGAGAACTCAAAGTTTCGCTTTTCCTGGGGGTTGCTCCCAAGGGCACGGTTCGTCGCATAGAAGATAGAATTCACAAATTCATTCCGGGGGTAGCAATATCGTTACATACTTTTCTTTTCCCCTTTTATAGCGTAATTTCCGGTGTTTCCGCTGATAAAAAAGATTTTCTTCTTGCCGATGTCGGCGGAGAAGTTACCGACATTGCCCTTGTCCACGGAGGCAAAATAAAAGAATCCGTCTCGTTCCCGCTCGGGAAAAATTTTCTTCTCCGCTGGGGGTCAAAACTTTCCAATCGCCAAATCGACGAAGTTCGTTCGCTGATTGTTTTGTGGTCGAGCGGAAAACTGGACGCGGAGTCAAAAGCACGGGCAAAAGAAATATTTTCTCCGATCAGGGCGGAATGGCTTAAAACTTTTCATAAAAGCCTGGAAGACATAAGCGGTGGCGTTATATTGCCCAGCACTTTTTATGTCGCGGCGGACGGCGAGGTAATACGGTGGTTTATGGAAACCATTCTTGAGGAAGAATACGGCCAATACGCCCTTTCGGCGGAAAAATTTGAAGTTATTCCGGTGGGGCTGTCGCTTCTGTCAAAATACGTATCTTTCGGTGGTACAATAGAACGCGATATATTCCTTGCGCTGGAAACGGTTTATGCCGGCGCGCGCCTTAGCTCATAACATATGTCTAAATTGGTATTAAACGACATTATCGTTAAAAGAAAATCACCTTTCACGTTTAAGGGCAGAGAAAACGTGCCTGATTATAATCCCAGAAATAAAAAGCACCACCAGGGAACTTATATATTCGCCATATTTACGGCGATTATTTTAATAGGAGGAGCTTTTTCTCTTTCTGTATTTTTTTCCGGAGCCACAGTAACGGTTTATCCTAAAAAAGAAACCGTATCAATAGATAAAAACGTTTCGGCGGGGACGAGCGGCGGAGTCCAATTAAAATTCAAAATGGTCCAAGTTTCAAAAACCGAATCGGTTGAAACTCTCGCTACTGGCCAAAAAGAAGAAAATAAAAAAGCTTCGGGGACAATAGTGGTATATAACACCTACGGGCCTAAATCAAAAAAATTAATAAAAAACACGCGTTTTGAAACTTCCGACGGGAAAATTTATCGTACCAATTCCTCGGTTACCGTTCCGGGAATGACCGTACTGAATGGGAAAAACATCCCCGGCACGGCTGAGACAGTTGTCTATGCGGATGAACCCGGTGAAGAATACAACATTGGGCTTACGGATTTCACAATTCCGGGATTCAAAGGAGACTCAAGATATCAAAAATTTTACGCGCGCTCAAAAACAGATATGCACGGCGGCACGAAAGGATTCATTTACACGATTTCTAAAGATGACGAGTCAAACATAAAAGACGTCCTTGAAAGACGGCTTACCGAGGCGCTTTTGAAAGATGCCCGTAAAAATACCCCGCCGGAGTACGTTTTGTTCAGTTCGGCGACATCATTCGATTTCAGCGACCTTAAAATTACAAATTCCGGGAGCGGGAAAAAAGTCACTGTCCAAAAAACCGGCACCCTTTATGTTCCGATATGGGAGCGCGCCGTTCTCTCAAAATACATAGCCCAAGTTTCGGTAAATGGATATGCCGGAGAACCGATTTCAAGTCTTAATCTGGATACTCTAACCATTAGCCTAAAAGACAAATCCATACTTAGTTCTCCCAAGCTTGAGACGATGAATGTTTATATAAATGGCGAGACAACCATTGTTTGGCTTTTTGACGAAAAATCGCTTGTAGCGGATTTACGGGGTAAACCTAAGCAGAATTTCCAATCAATTCTGAAAAAATACGCCGGAATCGACAAGGCGGAACTTGTTGTTGCGCCGCCGTGGTCGCGGACAATAACGGAAAGGGCGGAAGATATTTCCATAAAAACAATCACGGAATGATGTTTTTAATTATTGACGGGCTTAATTTGCTCTGATACTATAATTCCGTTCTTAATGATTGATGCAAAAGGAGAAATTGGCGCGTTTGCCGAGGGGGTAGTCATCGAAGCTCTTCCGAGCGCGCTATTCAAAGTAAGGTTGGGAGGGGGGGAAGAAATTCTCGCCTATCTTTCCGGCAAAATGCGTCTTCATCGCATAAAGGTGCTGGTTGGCGACAAGGTTTCCATAAAGCTTGACCCGTACGGCGGCAAGGTGAGCAGCCGTATTGTAAAAAGAATGTAGGTCTGCTAGGATAAGCGTTACTTACTGGATATGGGCGCATAGCCCTGATTTTTAAATGTTTTTATAATAGGTATTAAGGAGGGGTAAAATTAATGTTTTGCCTTGCCCAAACGGACCGATTATATGTATTAATATGCGGGTAAAAAGCTCGGTTAAAACAATATGCGCAAAGTGCAAAATGGTTCGGCGCGGCGGCCGGATTAGAGTCATTTGCGAAAACCCTCGGCATAAGCAAAAACAAGGCTAACTTATGAGAATTTTTGGTATAACGGTCCCAGAAAAGAAACGTCTAGAAATCGGCTTGACCGTGTTCTACGGCATTGGCCGGCCGCGCGCCAAAAAAATTTTAAACGCCGCCGGAGTTCAGGTTGGCAAAAAACCTAAAGATTTAAGCGCGGAAGAAGAAAATAAAATTCGCAAGGAAGTCGAATCATTGAAACTGGAAGGCGACCTTAAGCGCGAAATTTCTTCCAATATAAAGCGGCTGAAAGATATCAAAAGTTACCGTGGCACTCGCCACCAGAAAAAACTTCCCGTGCGCGGACAGCGCACGAAAACTAATTCCCGAACGGTTCGCGGCAATGTCCGCAGGACCATGGGCAGCGGCCGCCGCAAGGTTGAAAAAACATAATCATGGGCAAAAAACGCATAGTTAAAAAAGAAGGAGCATCGGTGGACCAAGGCCTTAAGTCAAGGTCTCTTTCCAAGGTGCCTAAAAAAAGGGTCGTCGAGGGAACTCTTTACGTGGAATCCACCTACAACAATACCCGTGTTTCTATTGCCGATAAAAAAGGCAATGTGCTGGCATGGTCGTCAAGCGGGGCACTGGGTTTTAAGGGAGCCAAAAAAGGAACCCCGTTTGCCGCATCAAAAGTAGGGGATATTATAGGAGAGAAAGCTTCAATTATGGGAATTAAGGAGGTTGATGTAGTGGTCGTTGGAGTAGGTTCGGGGCGTGAATCAGCAATCAGGTCTTTTTCCGCCAGAGGAATTGATCTTACCGCCATTAAGGACATGACCCCGGTTCCCCACAATGGCCCGAAGCCGAAAAAACCGAGAAAAATTTAAAAAACATGACTGGAGACAAAAAATGTAAAATTTGCCGGCGCGCCGGAGAAAAACTTTTTCTAAAAGGGGAAAAGTGTTTTACGCCTAAATGTATTTTTGTAAAAAAGCCGTATCCCCCGGGTAAGCTTGAATCCGAGAAAAAACACCGCTCCACGCGCTCCGAATTCGGCTCGTACCTTATTGAGAAGCAGAAAGTAAGAAACTCTTACGGAGTCGGCGAAAAGCAATTTTCAAACTACGTTAAAAGCGCCAAAGAGAAAAAAAGCGCGAGCCCTACTGAAACTCTTTATGATTCTCTTGAGAGGCGTGTAGACAACGTGGTTTTCCGCCTGGGGCTTGCTTCGTCTCGCCCCCTCGCCCGCCAGCTGGTTTCGCACGGACATATAATGGTCAACGGGAGAAAAGTGACAATCCCTTCTTATAGCGTTAAAACGGGAGATAAAGTTTGGATAAGGGAAGGAAGCCGGTCGATAGGGCCGTTTAAGGATTTGGAAAAGAAGCTTGAGTCCCACAAAACGCCTTCGTGGATTAAGTTTGACGTGTCAAAGAAAGAGGCTGAGATAGTCGGCAAACCGGAAAACGCCGACCTTATTTTCAACCTTAATTCAGTCGTAGAGTTTTACAGCCGATAAACTTTTTTATTTTTATAATTTAAGATTAACAAGAGAAACATGAGCGAGCACACAATAATATTGCCATCGAAGCCTAAGGTTATTAAGGAGAACGAAATAAGCGGTGTTTATGAGATTGACGGTCTTTATCCCGGATACGGGCATACCTTAGGCAATTCTCTCCGCCGAATAATACTCTCGTCTCTTCCGGGAGCGGCCATAACGCTTGTTAAAATTGACGGGGTTAGCCACGAGTTCTCAACCATTGAAGGGGTAAAAGAGGATGTCGTTACGGTTTTGCTTAACTTAAAAAAAGTCCGCTTTAAAATTTCAACCGACGAACCGCACACCGTTTCTCTTCATGTAAAAGGCGCGAAAATTGTCACCGCCGCCGATATAAAAGTTCCCGGGCAAGTTGAGGTTCTAAACAGCGACCAATATATATGCGAAATTACAGGGAAATCCGCGATTTTAGACGTTGAAATGACGGTGGAGAGGGGCCTCGGCTATGTACCGAAAGAAGTCCATCAAAAAGAAAAAGTGGACATCGGAAGCATCGCTCTTGACGCTACTTACACTCCCATTAGGCGCGTTAATTACGAAGTGGAGAACATGCGCGTCGGCGACCGAACCGACCATAACCGCTTGAGAATTTCCATTGAAACAGACGGAACCATCACTCCGCACGAAGCACTTGAGAAATCAATCGAAACGATGATTCATCAATTGAAAGCAATTATCGGTTTCAAGGAACCGGAAATTTCCATTGAAGCGGGAATGGGAACACAATCGGAAGCCGGCGAGCTTGAAAAAAAAGACGATTCCGACGACCCGATGAAGTTAAAGCTTGAAACTCTCGACCTGTCTACAAGGACACTCAATGCCCTTTCCAGTGAAGGCATCAGGACATTGGGAGGTCTTTCGCGAAAAAAGAAAGAAGATTTGGAGGAATTTGACGGTTTGGGAGACAAGGGAATTCAGGAAATAAAAAGAATTTTGGGTAATTACGGCATCACTCTTAAGTAATAATATGCGTCACCACAAAGCACAAAGGAAATTCGGCAGGGTAAAAAAGGTGCGTACCGCACTCCTTCGTTCTTTGATGCGCGAACTTATTCTGCACGGCAGGATAAAAACGACTGAAGCCAAGGCGAAAGAAATACGTCCGCTTGTGGAAAAACTTGTAACGAAAGCGCGCGCAAACACCGTTATTTCCCGCCGCTTTGTGGCCAAGGAATTTTTCAATCAGGACAACATTGTAAAAAAATTATCTTCGGATATAGCGCCGAAATATAAAAAACAGGCCGGCGGGTATACAAGAATCGTTAAATTGCCAAGGAGAAAAAGCGATGGCAGTAAAATGGCAATGATAGAATTCGTTTAGAAAATACATGAAAAAGATTTATACAATCAATGCTGAGGGGAGGGCTATCGGGCGCGTCGCAAGCGAGGCGGCGGTTGCCTTGCTTGGGAAAAAAGAACCGGATTTCAGAAAAAACATTGAAGCTCCGGTAACTGTAGAAATAATAAACGCCGGCAAGCTGAAGATTTCTTCAAAAAAACTCCGCGATAAGCTTTACACTTCGTATTCCGGATACCCGGGCGGCTTAAAAAAAAGAACCATGAAAAGCGTCATTGAACGGAAGGGGATAAAGGAGGCGATAATCCACGCGGTATGGGGGATGCTTCCAAAAAATAAATTAAAGGAACGCCGCATAAAAAATCTTAATATTACCGAGTAAGTAAACCATGGAAAAAACAACAAAAGGGAAATACATAGAAGCCGTAGGCCGCCGCAAAGAATCAATCGCGCGCGTGCGGATAACCCCTGCGGCAAAAACCGAAATTACGGTAAATAACAAGCCGTTTGAAACTTATTTCCAAACAACCGAACTGCGCACTAAGGCCCTGAGTCCTCTTGGCAAATCATCCGAGCGCGGCTGGAATATAACAGTCTTGGTAAATGGCGGCGGGATAAACTCGCAGGCGGAAGCTTTTCGCCACGGCCTGACCAGAACTCTCGTTAAACATGACAAAGATTTAAGAACCCCCCTTAAAAAACTCGGCTTTTTGAAACGCGACCCCCGCAAGAAAGAACGCAAGAAATTCGGCTTGAAGAAGGCCCGCAAAGCCCCGACCTGGTCGAAGCGCTAAATTTATATTGGTGTTTTAGCAGCCGCGTTAACATCTTTTTTCTATGGAGGAAAAAAAGAAACATCATCAAAATATTGACGAAGGGAATGAACTTTCCGATAATGACATCGTCTTTGACGAAGAAAAAAATCCGGCCGACGCCATAAAAGAGCTCCGCAAAAAATTAAAAGTTTGCGACAGCGAACGTATGGAATACTTGGCTGGATGGCAGCGCGCCAAAGCAGATTTCATAAATCAGAAAAATGAGTTTGGTAAATGGAAAGAAGAATTTATTTCATTTGCCAACAAAAACCTGATTGACGAACTTTTGCCCGTAGTAGACAGTTTCAATCTTGCATTCGGCAACAAAGAAGCCTGGGAAAAGGTTGATAAAAATTGGCGGATGGGAGTAGAGTTCATTTACGGACAACTTGAGTCGGTTTTGAAAAAACACGGCCTCTCAACAATAGGGGCAAAAGGAGAAAAATTTGACCCGGTGCGCCATTCAGCGGTTCTAAACGTGGAAACGGATGAGAAAGAGAACGACGGCGTGATAGAATCAGTCCTTCAGCACGGGTTTGAGCTTGGCGGGAAAGTTATACAGCCGGCAAAAGTCACGGTATTTAAATCAAAAAAATAATTTTTAAAAATATATGTCGAAAATAATCGGAATTGATTTGGGGACAACGAACTCGGCGGTAGCCATAATAGAAGGGGGTACGCCGCGCATAGTTGAAAATATTGAAGGGGCAAGAACGACTCCTTCAATCGTCGCGCTTGCAAAAAACGGCGAGCGCCTTGTCGGGCTTTTGGCCAAGCGCCAGGCCGTGACCAACCCCGAAAACACTATTTACGGCATAAAGCGCCTGATGGGGCACCGATTTGACGATGAAGAAGTAAAGCGCGACCGCGGAGCAGTTTCTTTTAAGATAGAGAAAAGTGATGACGGCGGGGTTAAAGTAAAAATGGGAGACTCTTTTTCCCGTCCGGAAGAAATTTCCGCCATGATTCTCCAAAAAATAAAAGCGGATGTTGAGGCCAAATTGGGAGAAAAAATAACGGATGCCATTATTACAGTCCCGGCTTATTTCAACGACGCCCAGCGCAAGGCGACAAAAGACGCCGGACAGATCGCCGGACTCAATGTCAGAAGAATAATAAACGAGCCGACGGCGGCGGCGCTTGCTTACGGTTTCAATAAAAAGAAAAATGAAAAAATAGTCGTTTACGATTTCGGCGGCGGCACTTTTGACGTGTCGGTGCTTGAAGTGGCGAATGATGTTATTGAAGTAAAGTCCACGGACGGCGACTCGCACATGGGCGGCGAAGACATAGACCAAAAAATCATCCGTTTTATCGCTCTAGAATTTAAGAAACAGTCCGGCCTTGATGTGACCAAAGACCCTCTCGCAATCCAACGCTTGAAAGAAGCGGCGGAAAAGGCGAAACATGAACTTTCAACCACGATGGAATCGGAAATTAACATCCCGTTCATTTCTTCGGGAGTAGACGGTCCCGTCCATCTTCTCCTTAAAATGAGCCGGGCTACTCTTGAATCTCTTTCCAAGGAGTATATTGACCGCTCCATTGAAATTTTGAAACGTGCAATAGAAAATTCTCCGTTTAAAAAAGAGGAAATGGATGAAATCGTGCTTGTCGGCGGACAAACAAGGATGCCGGCAATAATAGAAGCGGTAAAATCGTATTTCGGGAAAGACCCGAACAGAACTATTAATCCTGACGAGGTTGTGGCAATCGGAGCTGCTGTACAAGCGGGAGTTCTCCAGGGAGATGTTAAAGATGTTCTTTTGCTTGATGTTATCCCTCTTTCTTTGGGGATAGAAACTTTTGGCGGCGTAGGGACCAAGCTTATTGAGCGAAACACTACAATTCCGACCTCCCGCTCGCAAATTTTTTCCACCGCGGCGGACAATCAGACATCCGTTGAAATTCATATCGTGCAAGGAGAGCGACCGATGGCGGCTGACAACAAAAGCCTGGGAAGATTTATTTTAGACGGAATCCCTCCATCCCCGCGCGGAATTCCCCAGGTTGAGGTTACTTTTGACGTGGATGCCAACGGAATTTTAGGAGTTACCGCCAAAGACAAATCAAGCGGCAAAACTCAATCTATCCGCATTGAGGCAAGTTCCGGGCTTACCGACGACGACATTAAGCGAATGCAAAAAGACGCCGAAGCGCACGCGGAAGATGACAGGAAGAAAAAAGAAACGGTTGATTTGAAAAATAACGCAGAAATGCTTTCATACACCGCCGAAAAAGCGCTAAAAGACAACGAGGCAAAAATTCCGGAAGACATCAAAAAGTCCGTGCGCGAAAAAATTGAAACGCTGCGTTTGGCCAAGGATGGCACGGATGAGGAGGCTCTTAAAAAGGCTTCCGAAGAGCTTTCGCACGAAATGCAAAAAATCGGCGAAGCGATGTCAAAGCAAGCCGGCAACCAACAACAGACGACCGAAAACGAGGGAAAGAATAAAAATGGCAATGTTCGCGACGCTTCGTACGAAGAAAAGAAGGATGATGATGCCGACAAAAAATAATTTCCATCTATTGCCGTTTTCTGTATAATAAAAACAAATGGCGACCGACTATTATAAAATTCTTGGAATAGAAAAAGGCGCCTCAAAAGACGAGGTAAAAAGGGCCTTTCATAAGCTTGCCCATAAATATCACCCTGACAAGAAAGGCGGGGATGAGAAAAAATTCAAGGAAATAAACGAGGCCTATCAGATTCTTTCCGATGAAAAGAAACGCGCCGAATACGACGCCTACGGCCGCGTTTTTGACGGCGCCGCTCCGGGCGGGCAATACGGCGGGTTTGAGGGCTTTGACCCGAGTGCGTTCCGCGATTTTGACATGAGCGGGTTCGGCAATTTGGGTGATATTTTCAGCGAATTCTTTTCGGGGGGAGTTGGTGCGCAAACCAAGCGGGGCCGCGACATTTCAATAGAACTCATAATCCCTTTTCGTGATTCGGTGTTTGGCACGGAGCGGAAAGTTTTGATTACCAAAACAAACTTTTGTAAAACATGCTCAGGTTCAGGCGGCAAACCCGGGGCATCACTTAAAAAATGCGAAACTTGCAACGGTAAAGGAAAAATTCACGAAAATAAACGTTCTTTTATGGGAACTTTCACGACTGTTCGCATATGCCAATCCTGCGCCGGAGGCGGCTCGGTTCCTTCCGAAACGTGCTCGGCATGCAAGGGCAAGGGGGTTAACCGCGGACAAGAAGAAATTTCAATAAAAATTCCGGCGGGACTCAAAAGCGGGGAAATAATCCGTCTTTCGCAAATGGGAGAGGCGGTACATGGAGGAGAGAGCGGGGACCTCTACGTGCGGATTGACGTAATCCCGGATACGGTTTTTTCCCGTGACGGGAACAACATACTTATGGATTTGAACGTCAAGCTAAGCGACGCGCTTTTGGGCGGAGAATACGCGGTGCACACACTTGACGGAGACATTTCGGTCAAAATCCCTGAAGGAATTTCGCCCAACGAGATTCTGCGAATAAAAGGGAAAGGTGTCCCCGCGGCGCGCGGAGCAAGGGGAGATCTTTTGATAAAAGTTAAAATCACCCTTCCTCAAAATCTGTCAAAGAAAGCGCGCGCCGCCGTAGAAGATCTAAAAAAAGAAGGAATATAAGCGGGGACTTATAACTTTTAACAAATAACGATAACTTACTTAATTGAATGCTCCCGTCGTTTATTCCGTGGTTTCTGCAAAATTTTATTTGGATACCGACAAATATTATTTTGCGACTTTTTGGCGCTTTTAAAGTTAAAAACTTGGGAAATATTGACGGGATTAAAGGCTCGGCAATTTTCGTAAGCAATCATGCGAGCCAGCTTGACCCGATTCTTCTTCCGGCGGCACTGCCGATGTTTTCAAGGTTCCTGCCGATGTTTTACGTATCAAGAGAAAAAGAATTTTACGATCAAAACAATATTTTAAAGAAAATTTTCTACGGGGGATTTTTTTTTAAAATCTGGGGAGCATATCAAGCGTATGTCGGAAAAAGAAATTTCAGCTTTTCTTTGCAGAATCATCTTAAAATAATTAAAGACGGGAAATCCCTTTTTATCTTCCCGGAGGGTAAAAAAAGTTTTGACGGTAAAATCCACGAATTTTTTGGCGGCGCGGCGTTTTTGTCGCGCACAACCGGAGTACCGATAGTTCCGATTACCATTAACGGAGCTTACCAATCAAATTTCGGAAAGTTTTTTTCCTTCAAAAAAAAGATATCCATTATTTTTGGGAAACCGATTTATCCGGACGAGCTTTTTGACGGCAAGGAGAAAATAATCCCGCATGACTATAAAATCGCCATGAATAATATTGTTCTGCCGCGCATTGCCAAAATGCTGAAAAACGGCTAAATCTCAGCTGATTTTTACACGAACAATGCGGGTAGTTGACAAATTCTAACAAAAATGATATAAAGATAATTGGAATAAGTTTTTCGTCAAATTAAACATAAACCGATCTCACGATCACAAGGAGGCGTCATGTCTCAGATACTGATTCGTGTTTTTCTTGCAGTTGCCGTTGCTTTTACGGCCGCGGCGTGCGGCGGGAACAGCGGAAGCAACGGAGGAGGCGGCAATGAAAATTCCGTTCCTCCGCCGGAACAACCGCTTCCGTCCGAAAAAGGGAAACTTTTCTTTTCGTCCCCCCAGGCTCTGTCGCTGATAAACCTGGAGACGAGGGGGCAAAACGTTCTCTGGACGGAGCACGAGAAATACCCGTTGGGTATCGTTCCCGTCCGCTCAGGCGACGCGGTGGCGTTTACCGCAGTCAACAAGCCGTTTTTGTTGTTCCTGTCGCTCGCCAGCTTATCGGTGCGGAACGCGATAGACTTCAGCAGGACTTGGGGCCCGAGTTTGGAGTGCGGCAGCCAGCCACAGGGGTCGTTCGACCTGAACAGCGACGGGAGCATAATTGTTTTCGTAGGCAAATGTTCCCCTGTAGGGCAACCGGAGCGTCGCGGTATCGCCGTGATGAAAACGGATGGAAGCATGCTATGGAGAATCGTTGCAGGAGGTGAAGGAGATAACTTCAAAAACTTTTCCCCAGCAATAGTCGGCGTCCTCGGCGATCCCAGCGTATTCTCCGTTTTCTTCGCCAGCAATCGCGGCGTTAACGGAGAAATCGGCATCTGGCAAAAGGCATCGCCTACGGCCGCGCTTCACTTGATTGCGCAGACCAGATTCACCATGGATACCTACAGCCCGGGAATGGAGAGGTTCTTTTCCATCAACCGAGAGTACAACAAAATGGTCTACATGGATTTGGTCGACGGGAAGTTCCATCTCTTTGTTCTGCCGTTTACTACCGGCGGGGCGGGGGTGGATATCGGAGAAGGGAGAAATGCTGATTGGGGGAAAGACGGGCACAACAGGATCCTCTATACGCTGAACGGCGAACACTGGACCACAAATCCGGACGGTACCGACAAAAGGAAGATGGTTCCCATCGGAAACATGAGCACGCCAAGCAACGGCGGGCTCGTCGATGGCATGACCGGCGCCGTGTTTGCCGTCAAGTAAGATTCCGAAGATCAAGAAGATCAAAATGTTTAATTTGAATCAGTTGGGCCGTTGCGCGTTGCGCACGGCCCTTTCTTTTTGCCTTCTTTTAATTTTAAACGATTTTTGAGGTATAATTTAAGAAATACCTTAATATGAACAAAAAAGATACCCCCAAGATTATTATAAAATACAATCGGTTTTTAGATCCGATTTTTATATTTTTTTGTAAGAACAATCCAGAATTAAAAAAACGCGGCTGGAATGATTGGGTTCCACCAGAAAAAGAAAAAATTCTAGAAAGAATAAAAAACTATAAAACAGAATGGGTTAAATACGAAAGTGAAATACTGCGGGGAATGTGCTCTGTTTTAGACATTAATTTTAAAAGAAATATCATAGATGTGCACATAGTAAGCGGCAATCCGCGAGATTTTAGTGACCCTTTAATAATAAAAAGTGGTTATCCTCCCCAGGAATTTGTAGACATACTTTCGCATGAACTAATCCATATCTTATTTCAGGATAATATTGAAAAAATCCCCGTAAGAATTTTGTCCGAGATGTTCCCGCAAGAATCCATTTTAGTTAGGAATCATGTAATTACGCACGCTGTGCTTAAATATATTTATCTTGAAATTTTAAAAGATGAATCAAGATTAAATAAAAATATAAAAAGGTCTTCAGATGCTAATATGCAAGATTATACGCGTGCATGGGAAATTGTTGAAAAAAGAGGGTATCGCGAACTAATTGACGAATTTAAAAATAAATACCACCCCAAAAACTGACGTTAATGGGGTGGCAAGTTGCTGGCCTGGAATCAGCCGGCGTCGGTGTCGGGCGAGTTCGCGTCCGAGTCCTCGCTGTGGTCGGAATGATCACAACCGTCATCATCGCCAGGTCCATGGGCGTCCATTGCGAATGAATTGCTGCTCCACGGCAATGCGTGCATATATTATTTCACCTCCTTTCAGGAGTATATACCTCCGTCACTAAAGTACCATGTCATGTAAAAAAAGCAAGACTTATATATAAACCTTTCTTTTTGCCTTCTTTTAATTTTAAACGATTTTTGAGGTATAATTTGGGGTGAAAATGACGCATCGCGACAATTTTTTTCTTGAACTGTGTTATCACGTTTTGCGTTTTGTTCTTGGCCCGTTGGTACGTCTAATTTGGATCAAAGAAATAACTGGGTTACACCACATACCGCCAGAAGGATCTGTTATTGTCGCTTTTAACCATCAAAGCTATTTTGATTTCATATGTTTTGTGGCAATTTGTCCACGACACGTACACTATCTTTCAGCAGAGAAATTTTTTACCAATCCTTTTTGGCACCCGATTATGAAAATAACGGGTCAAATACGGGTGGAACGCAGAACACCAGATAAAAGGATTCTTCATGAAACAATCCATTCGCACCTTGACCAAGGGAAAGCTGTCGGAATTTTCCCAGAAGGAACGCGTTCTCCTCATCAGGATAAAATGCTGGAAGCCTTCAGCGGCGTAGCCAGGTACGCTTTTCACAAAAAAGTGCCCGTGGTCCCCGTCGGCATCAAGGGGGCCTATGAAGTCATGTCGCGCTTTGACAAAAAGCCGAAATTTAAAAAAAATATTGAAATCAACATAGGCCCGCCGATTGATTTTTCTTCGTATCAGTACGCAAAGATGAACAAGAAGTCGTTTAAAATTTTAACCAATAAGATTATGGTGAAAATTTCCGAATTATCCGGGAAATCATATCCTTATAAACTTTACCCTCCATGGCCCAAGAAGTAGCAATTTTTGATATTGACAAGACTCTTTTGAAAGGGCAGAGTCAGATGCATTTGCTTAATTTTTTGAGAAAACAAAAAAGGGTCGGCATATATTACGCCCTAAAAATATATTTATGGTTCTTGTTATACAAGATTAATTTCATACATAGTCCTAAAAAGATTATGGAATATGCGTTCCGCTTCCTAAAAGGGAAAAGTAATGAGGAAATTTCACTGATTATCTGTGATTTTTTTGAAAAAGATTTAAAAAATAAAATCTATTCCGAATGCATGGAGCTTATAAGAAAACACAAACAAGAAAACAGAAAGATAATTTTGGTTTCAAACACCATAGAGCCGATTGCCGAATGCGTATCGCGGTACGCGGGGGCTGACATTTTCCTGGCAACACAACTGGAACAAGCCGGCGATATTTTTACCGGTGAAATTTCAGGCGAGCCGTTGTACGGCGAAGAAAAAAGAAGACAAATTCTTGCCGCCGCGACGCACCACGGTTTTTCCTTAAAAAATTCCTGGGCATACGGAGACCATATTACCGATATTCCCGTGTTAGAATTAGCTACACATTCTTTTGTGGTAAATCCCGATAAGTCTCTTTTAAAAATAGCGGTTAAAAGAAAGTGGGGTGTTATTTTTTTCAAAAAATAAGTTTAAATAAATGGGCCTGTTTCAAATTTCAAGCATAATTATCTTCTTCGCAAGTTTGGGATTCGGCCTTTTTGTATACAGGAACGACCCTGGTTCAAAACTTAATAGATCATGGCTTTATTTTTCGGTGTCCGTCGGAATATGGGGACTGAGCCTTTATGGCGTAACCTCCGCGCAAAACCCAAGTAGCGCGCTCAGCTGGCAGTACGTTTTAGACGGCTCAGCCTTGTTTATTCCCGTATTTTACCTTTATTTCATCTCTGCGATGCTGTCGTTTAAAAATCGCTGGGTAAAAATATTTCCTTTTATTATAGCCCTGATCTTGTCTGTGCTCAGCCTTACCCCCTTTTTTAAAACAGGTATGGTGATGAGATTCGGATTTTTCTGGGTGGAACCAGGGCCTCTTTATTTTCTTTTCCCGACTTTTTTTATCTTGTGCGTTCTTTATTCCGTGTTCCTCCTGATCAGAGAGTACGTAAAACAAAAAGGAAACGGCATTATACGATCCCAGATAAAATATCAGACCATCGCCGGAATAATCGGATTCAGCGGTGGCATTACCAATTTTCTGCCTCAAATTTTTAATATTTATCCGTTCGGCAATTATTTTATATCTCTTTACATATTTTTCGTAAGCTACTCCATTTTGCGATATAAGCTTTTTAACGTTAAAACGGTTGCCGCGGAACTTTTCGCCGGCGGGGTGGTGATACTGTTTCTCTTTAATCTATTAGGCTCAGTCACGCCTGAAGAATGGCTTATTAATTTGCTTTTATTTGTGCTTGTTTTATCGTTCAGTATTTTAATAGTAAGAGGGGTATTCAAAGAAATAGCGAACAGGGAAAGAATACAAAAACTGGCCAAGGATTTGGAAAAAGCCAATGACCGGTTGAGGGAACTTGACCAGCAAAAATCGGAGTTCGTTTCCATCGCCTCGCACCAATTGAGAAGCCCGCTTACCGCCATCAAGGGGTACAGCTCAATGCTTCTTGAGGGCTCTTTCGGTTCCGTTCCGGAAAAAGCGAGAGGGGCGGTCAATCGGGTTCTCAAATCAAGCGAACATCTGGTAACTTTGGTTGAAGACCTTCTTAATATTTCCCGCATAGAGCAGGGGAGAATGGAATACACCTTTACCGCTACCGACCTCGGCAAAATGGCGAAAGACATAATGGAAGCGCTTATGCCGAATGCTGAAAAAAATAAGCTCAAACTTTCTTTTACAACCGATGAAAGCGGCCCTTATACTGTGGTTGCAGACCAGGAAAAACTGCGGCAAGTCGTCCTTAACCTTATCGATAACTCAATCAAATACACGCCGAAGGGATTCGTGAAAGTTCATGTAGGCCGTGATGCCGGGAGGAAAACTATCGTTTTGTCGGTTGCCGATTCCGGCGTTGGGGTAACTCCCGAACTCAAAGATCGGTTGTTTGAAAAATTCAGCCGCGGAGACGAAAAAACCAAACTTCACGTAAACGGAACAGGGCTCGGACTTTATGTCGCAAGGGAGATGTTAAAAGCCCACAAGGGAAATGTTTGGGTGGAATCTCCCGGCGAGGGCAAGGGGTCAACCTTCTTCATAGAACTCCCGTCAGCCTAAGGCAGTATATAAGTTTTACCTATGAGGAATTAGTGATTTTTATATAGGAGGAATATAATAAAAAGCTAAATGAAAAAAACTAGCAAAAAAAGAGGTGGGATAACAATAGACAAGCTGGCTGTGATGACGCAGGGTGGTTTTTCTGAAGTATCTCAAAATATAAATGAGGTAAAAAAAGAAGTCGGCGGGATAAAACAAGAAGTTAGTGGAATAAAAATTGAACTAAAAGAGGTTAACATCAGGCTGGACAGAATTGAAAATATTCTAATTCGTGCTCATGAAAACAGAATTGAAAGGCCTGAAGACGAGGTTAGAAAACTTAAAACTCTTGCGGGAAAATAAGACACCTTATGTTAATTTGATGGACTTCAAAAAAGGTGGATTTTTGCTATTATTAGGCGATGGCAAACAAAATACTGCTTTCCGGAGTAAAACCGACCGGTATCGCGCATATCGGCAACTTTTTTGGCGCCATGAAGCAATTCGTGGAATTGGGTGAGGATTATCAAAGTTATATTTTTATCGCCAATTACCACGCCCTGACAACCGAACAGGACAAAAAGAAGCTTGAGGGAAATACGCTGGAAATCGCCGCGACATACCTTGCTCTGGGAATTGACCCGAAGAAAACCGCACTTTTTCTTCAGTCCGATGTGCCGGAAGTGACGGAACTCGCTTGGATATTCAACTGCATCACTACCGTGCCTTATCTTTCCCGCGCTCACGCCTATAAAGACGCGGTGGCCAAAGACAAAGAAGTGAGCGTCGGAACTTTCGATTACCCCATGCTAATGGCGGCAGACATATTGATACAAGATGCCGATGTCGTTCCCGTGGGAACCGACCAAAAACAGCATGTTGAAATCGCGCGCGACACGGCGGAAAAATTTAACCGGCTATACGGTGAAACTTTCAAATTGCCGGAACCGCTAATTATAAAAAGCGTGGCGGTCGTCCCGGGAACCGACGGGCGCAAGATGAGCAAGAGTTACGGGAATACGATTCCTCTTTTTGCCGAGGACGGCGACATAGAAAAACTGGTGATGGGGATTACAACCGACTCCAAGGGGGTGGGGGAACCAAAAAATCCGGAGACAGACACGATTTTTAAACTGCATGAACTTTTCAGTTCTGAAAACGAACTTAAAAAACTGCGCGCGCGTTATTT
>JBBTQM010000033.1:22150-24179 GCA_038065675.1 Patescibacteria group bacterium
TCTGGAAAAACAATATCGCGCGGGCGCAATGGGCTATAAAGAGTCAAAAGAAATTCTAGCCGATAAAATAGTGTCTTTTATCGCCCCGTTCCGCGCGCGCTACAAAGAAATTCTGGCGGACCCGCGCGAGCTTAAAGTTATTCTTAAAAACGGCGGGGAAAAAGCCAGGGAGAGAGCGATGTTAAAAATGAACGTGGTTCGGGAAAAAACCGGATTAATCATGTAATCAAAATGACAAGAACATACATAAAAAATGCCGGTGAAAAAATAGGGGAGGAAATACTCATAAACGGATGGGTAGACGTAAGGCGCGACCAGGGCAAAATGGTGTTCTTTGATTTCCGCGACATGACCGGGGCGGTACAGGGCGTGGTTTTGCCGGGTTCTGACGCGATGGAAACCGCCAAAGAGGCGCGCGAGGAATTCGTTATTTCAGTGCGAGGAAAAGTTAACGAGCGCCCGGAGAAAAACAAACAAAAAGGTAAATTAAACGGCGACATAGAACTTGAAATACTTTCTCTTGATATTTTGAACCCTGCCGTAACTCCGCCTTTCAATACTCGCGGAGACACGCGTGAAATAAACGAGGATGTTCGATTAAAATACCGCTATCTCGATTTGCGTAGCCCGCGCATGCAAAAAAATATGCGCGGGCGCGATGCCGTAATTTCTTTTTTCAGAAAACACATGCACGAAAACGGCTTCGTTGAAATTGAAACTCCAATAATGATGAAAGGAACGCCGGAGGGAAGCCGCGAATATGTCGTGCCGTCTCGCCTGCATAAAGGCCAATTTTACGTTTTGCCACAATCACCCCAGCAATTCAAACAGCTTCTGATGGTTTCCGGATTTGAAAAATATTTTCAGATTGCGCGCTGTATGCGTGATGAAGACCAGCGCGGCGACCGCCAGCCGGAATTTACCCAGCTTGACTACGAAATGTCATTTGTCAATCGCGAAGACGTTCTTTTATACACCGAAGACATGTTTATAAAACTCGTCAAAACGCTCTACCCGGGTAAAAAAATATCGGAAACTCCTTTCCCGCGCCTGACCTACGAAGAATCAATTAAAAAATACGGCACCGACAAGCCGGATTTGCGTAAAGATAAAAATAATGGGGATGAGCTCGCCTTCGCTTGGATAGTTGATTTCCCGATGTTTGAAAAAACGGGAAACGATGAGATACAGGCGGCACATCATCCGTTCTGCGCCGTAAAACCGGAAGACAGGAAAAAATTTATGGAAGGCAAGGATATTTTTTCCATCCGCGCCGATTCGTATGATTTGGTTTTAAACGGCTACGAGCTTTCGTCCGGCTCCATCCGCATACACGACCGCTCGGAACAAAAACAAGTATTTGAACTCCTCGGCATAAGCGAAGAAGAACAAATTAAAAAATTCGGGCATCTTCTTGAAGCATTCACTTATGGCGCGCCGCCGCACGGGGGGTTTGCGCCTGGAATCGACCGCATTGTTATGATTCTTGAAAACGAACCGAATATACGCGAGGTTATCGCTTTCCCGAAAACCGGCGAGGGCAGGGACCTCATGGCGGGCGCTCCGTCTGAAATTTCCGAAAAACAGCTGAAAGAACTTGGAATTTCCATAAATACGAAAAAATGAGAAAAGGCCCCGCAACGGGGCCTTTTGTTTTTTCAACCACTTCGGAGTTCCTGGTTCAGATAACGATGTCCAGCGGTCTGGGGCCGTTTATTGCCCTTTGAAATTGGAGCATCATCACTGCCGACTTAACATCGGCGTTTTGGCGTTGTTGCAGTGACTGTTGGGTATGGCAGTTGCAATCAATCATTCCAGGACATCTTCCTTCAGCAATGTCCTCCTGGCAAAGGCCTTCCCATGGAATGTGGCCGCATATCTCCTCTTGCATAAGACCTCCTCTTTGTCTGGGGACTGAGAACCGGTGACCAAAATAAAGCATACTATAAAAAACGAATAAAAACAAGCAAGGGGATGAAAAAACGCCCAAAAACAAGTAATATTCTAGGAAATGGACACAGCATATACC
>JBBTQM010000034.1:0-2074 GCA_038065675.1 Patescibacteria group bacterium
AATATATACTCACCAACACCATTCTCGCGCTTTTGGAATATCCCGAAGCGACGCTTCTTGGCGTGAACAGGATGTTGTCGGATAAGGAATACAGAAAGCGTGTCGTTGAAAATATCAGCGACCCGGCAATAAAATCTTTTTGGACGGACGAATTCGCAAAGTATAACGAGAGATATATGCAGGAAGCGGGAGATGCCATCAAGAACAAAGTCGGGCAATTTACCGCCAATCCGGTTATCCGTAATGTTATCGGACAGCCGCATTCTTCCTTTGACATCAGAAAACTTATGGATGAGAAAAAAATTCTCATTATGAATCTTTCCAAGGGGCGCATCGGAGAACAAAATTCCAATCTTTTGGGTTCCATGCTTGTTACCAAAATTTATCTTGCCGCCATGTCCCGCGCCGATGTTTTATCGCAAGAGATGGCGGCACTACCGGATTTTTATTTTTATGTTGACGAATTTCAGTCATTCGCCAATGAATCCTTCGCCGACATTTTATCAGAGGCACGGAAATATAAACTCAATCTTACTATTGCCCATCAGTACGTGGAACAAATGCCCGAGGAAGTGCGCGCCGCGGTTTTCGGTAACATTGGGACGATGGCTATTTTCCGCATCGGTTCTTACGATGCCGAAATTTTTGAAAAAGAATTCGCGCCTGAATTTACAAGTGAGGATATCGTTAATTTGGGATTTGCCCAAATATACATAAAACTCATGATTGACGGCATCGGTTCAAAGCCGTTTTCCGCGCAAACATTGCCGCCGATAGAGGAGCCGCCGCAGTCTTTCAAGGACAAAATAATTGAAAATACCAGGCAAGGTTACGCGCGTCCGCGTTCATTGGTTGAAGAGGAAATAAAAAAATGGCATGAGCCGATTGAGCACCCGAAACCGGTTTATCATGGCGAACACGGGAAAGGACACCAGAAAGAGGAAAGCCGTGAAGAAAAGAGACAGCAAGAAAGAAGGGAAGAGTCGCCAAGGCGTCCGTTTACTACGTCCCAGCATTCGCCTCAAACACAACCTCGGCACAATACCCAATCCAAAGTCCCTGACCGGGTGACTGAACGCATACCGCTCGCGCACCTGACGCACAAAAAAGATAAAGGTCCGTCGGCGGGAAATAAGCTTGTGCTTAAGGAGGCGCTTGAAAAGGCGCTCGCGGGGCGCGGAGCAACAGCGCCTTCTGCAGACGGAACGCATGTTCCACAGAGCTCCCCCTCGGCCAAAGAAGAAAAACCGGTTGTGCAGGACGCCGGCCGCAAGGAAGTTTCCGAAGAAGAGCTTAAGAAAATACTTGAATAGAATGCGTCTTGCCGCGGCAATTTTATTGGTGTTCTCCCAAATGCCTTTTACCGCATTTGCCGCCGTATCATCTTTTTCGTTCACATCGCCAAATCAATTTGAATCAGGAGTAAGGGGGATTATCACGGTTCAATCTCAAAACGATGTCGGTGAGGAAGAAAACGTTATTCAAACTACCTGCTTGGAAATACGAACAACATCCTCTTCAGGAAAGTTTTCCCGTCTTTGAACAGTACCGAACCGGTATCCATACTAATTCTTACGATGAGTAAAAATTCCGGGAATAGGAAGTTTTACTATGAAGACAGCGCCGACGGTTCTTATACTTTCAGCCTGAAGGCTGCTTACAAACCCATAAAAGAAACCCGTTCCTGCCAGTCTTGGCCGTCGGAAGAATGGGGAGGCGTCTTAAGCGCGAGCCAGAATTATGCAGTGAGAAGCGGAAGCGCCGGCCCTGATAGCCAGACCGGAACCGAGAGCAATTTTTCTCCAGAGATTTCTTCCGGCAGTATAAGAAATTGGCCGGTTGAATCGCAGGTGTTCGCCAATGCCGGTCCGGACCGCGTTGCCATCGCCGGAGCCGACACTATTTTTGAAGGGAAAGCTTATGGTCTCAAAAAAGAGCCGCTTGAGAACGCGCGGTACTCGTGGAATTTCGGCGACGGCGCCGCGGCGGAAGGGAAAACGGTTTCTCATGCTTACAGTTATCCGGGGGATTACATAGCCGTTCTTGATGTTTCTTCCGGATATTTTTCCGGAAC
>JBBTQM010000035.1:0-27295 GCA_038065675.1 Patescibacteria group bacterium
TGGCATTATAATATCGCCCGAATCTTTCTTTTTATCAACAATAACGACAACCTCTTCCCCATCCTTAGCCACCTTATATTTTTCGCGCAAAGCCGCTTCTACGCCGCGCTCTGTCTTAAGAGAAGCAATGCGGAGGGTCAACGCCTCTTGTTTTGCCTTAAGAATTTCCCTTTCTTTCTCAAGATTGCTTAAAGCGTCGGATGCTTCATGCTCGCGTTGCCACATGAAATAAGCCGCTCGCGAAAAAATGGCCAGAAAAACAATCATGATTATAAGCGTAAACGGCGAATAGAGGACTCGGCGGATTTTTTTTCGTGCTTGAAAGTCAATCATTATTTGATATTATATATGAACTATAATATAACCAATTCAACGCCTATGCTATTCGACAAAAAAAACAACCAAAGGATCAGAGCAATGTGGGTGGTACTTTGCTTACTCGTCATTGTAAGCATGGTTCTTCTTTATTTCCCGGCAATCCGCTAAATAAAGTTTTTTACCCCTTTACCATCTTCATGAAAACATCGTGCGGAATGTGGACTTTCCCCTCCGCGCGCATCCGTTTTTTGCCTTTTTTCTGCTTTTCTCGAAGCTTCATTTTTCGCGTTATATCTCCGCCGTAAAGATACCCCGTAACATCTTTGCGGAGCGCTTTTAACGTGCGCGAGGAAAGAATACGCCCGAGCGCTTTCCCTTGTATTTTCACCACGAAAAGCTGGCGCGGAAGAATGGCGGCGAGCTTTTCGGCCGATGCCTCCGCTTCTTCCTGCACGCGCGCCCGGGACACTATCCGCGCGAACGCCGGAACCGGCTCATCGGCGACCAGAATGTCCAAACGCGCAACGTCGGCCTTGCGCATGCCGAGAAGTTCGTAAAAAAGCGAAGCAAAGCCGGAAGAACGGCTTTTTATTTCATCAAAAAAATTGCGCATAAGTTCCCGCAAGGGCATTTCCGCAGAAATGGCGACTCGTTTCCCGCTCCATGTTTCCGTTTCCCCTATTTCCGCTTCATGTTCGTAAAGTAATTGAAGAATAAAACTCATGTATTCAGGCGGAGTGATGATTTTCACCAGCACCCACGGCTCGTTTACTGATAGATACGAACCATAATCCGGAAAAAGCGACGGGCTGTAAATCATTTCTTTCTTGCCATTACGAAGCTCAATTTCATAATTGATGGACGGTGTCGTAACGATAAGGGCCAGATTGAATTCGCGCTTCAATCGCTCGGTGACTATTTCAAGATGAAGCATGCCAAGAAACCCCGCCCGGAAACCGCGCCCTAAAACTCCCGACGATTCTTCTTCAAACGACAAAGACGAGTCCGAAAGCCGCAAACGCTCAAGCGCGCTTTTTAAATTTGGAAAATCGTCCTGGCTCTCCGGATAAAGAGACGCCCAAACGACCGGCCTCGGGCTCTGATACCCGGAAAGCGCCGGCAGAGGGCGCCTAGAAAGGGTTATGGTATCGCCGACGGAGGCAATACCCGGTTTTTTTATTCCGGTAACTATGTAGCCGATTTCTCCCGCCGACAGATTTTCAGACTCTTTTTTGTCCGGATTGAAAGTTCCGACGGACAAAACATTACATTTTTCTTTGGTGGCGGAAAATACGATATCCGAACCTTTTTTTATTTCTCCGTCCAACACACGGACATAAACGATAACCCCCTGATGGTTTGAATATTCAAAATCAAAAATGAGTCCGCGGAAACTCCCCGAATCGGGAATTTCTTCTTTCGGCGAAGGAACTCGTTTTATGATTTCCGAAAGAAGCTCGGTAACTCCCTCGCCGGTCCGGCCGGAAACCTTAAGAATGCTTTCTTCCGGAACGGAAAGGAGCCGCGAAATTTCCGATACCGTACCGGGGATATCGGCAAGCGGAGAATCTATTTTTGAAACGACGGGAATTATGGCGAGTCCGGAATCGCGGGCCATTTGAAGGGTTGAGAGTGTCTGCGCCTGAACACCTTGAGTTGCGTCCACCAGAAGAATCGAACCCTCAACGGCTTTCAGCGCGCGCGATACTTCGTAGGAAAAATCAATGTGCCCGGGAGTGTCAATTAAATTCAGTACATATTCTGAATTTGATAACTGACCACCCACAACCGACAACCGGGCACCCGCATTTTCATTTGTTTTCTGTTTGTTGTTGGTTGTAAGTTGTTGGTCGTTTGTTATCGGATGGTACACCATCCGAACAGGGGTCATTTTTATGGTGATGCCGCGTTCGCGCTCAAGCTCCATGCGGTCAAGCACCTGGTCGCGCATTTTGCGCTTTTCAATGGTATTGGTAATTTCAAGAAGCCGGTCAGCCAGAGTGGACTTACCATGGTCTATATGAGCAATTATTGAGAAATTCCTGATGTGTTTTAAATCCATTTCGCAACAACTATAAACTAAAAACTATAAACTACAAACTGATTAAAGTTCCCCTTGCTCCGGCGCAATGGCGCGCGCCAGCCAGAATTTTTTGTGGAGAGTGGCGCGAAGCTCCATAAATTCACGGTTTTTAAGAAGAATTAAAATCACTATGCCGACCATAATTCCCAATATCCCCGACAAAAATCCTTGCAGAAATATCCCCCAGAAAGTGTTTATGTCAAAAATATGGTCAAAAACACCGAGAAACTGATAAGCGGTAAACCCCATAAAAAAAGAAGCGGAAAAGCTTTCAAAAAATGTTCTTGAAAGAGAGACGGAAAATCCTTGCCTGAAATCTCGCCTTAGGAAAAAAACAAGAAAAGTGGCGTAAAGCATCGACCCCAAAGAATATGCCAGCGGTAATGCAAGCGCCTCTGTCCCCGGAACTCCTTCTACGCGAAGCAGGCTTTCAAAAAAATAACGGACTTCCGGAACGTCGCGCATAAGCGCCACGAAACCAAATGCCGCAATAATTGTTGAGCCGTATGATATAACCCCGGCCAAAAGCGGACGGGCGGCGTTGCCGGCGGCGTAATATCCGCGAATGAGAAGCGGCAAAAGATTTTGCGCGATGAGAGACACGGAAAAAATGGCGAGCATCGCCGCGGTAAGGCGCGTATCGGCCCATGAAAATTGGCCGGAGCCCAAAAGCGTGCGCACTATCTGCGCGCGCAAAACTATAAAAAGAAAAGTTATCGGCAACGACCAGAAAATAATGGCGCGCGCGGCGGATTCTATTTGAGAAATAAACTGCGAGTGCTCCCCTCCGGAAAAATAACGGACTAAGCTCGGGAAAGCCGCAACGGAATAGCTGACGCCGATAATCGCAAGCGGCACCGACTGGAGATTATACGAAAAATTAAATACGGAAACCGAGCCCTCTTCAAGCAATGACGCTATGGCAATAATGGCAACGAGGGACAATTGATTTAAAGAAAGCGCTACAGTCCGCGGCAAAGAAACCAGAACCATTCTTTTTATGGCCTGGAAATCTATATTAAGCGATACGGAAGGGAGAAAACGGTGAGCGGCAAGAGTCGGTATTTGTATGGCAAAATGAAGGAGCGCCCCGAGAATCACGCCCCAGGCAATCCCCTGAAGCCCCAGTATCGGATAGAAAAAAACAATGCCAATAATAATTCCTACGTTGTAAAGCACCGGGGAAAGAGCATACACAAAAAATTTACGAAACGTCTGAGTTACGCTCCCGGCAAGATTGGAAATGCCAAGAAGAAACGGTGACAATAGAAGAATTCTGGAAAGAGAGATGAAATCCGCCCGTTCTATAGCGGAAAACCCCGGCGCAACGACGGAAGAAAGATAGGGAATGAGAAAAAACGCCACCGCGCTTGAAATGGCCATCGCGGCGGAAAAAAGCGTGAATACGTCGCCCATGAATTTACGCGCCTCATCGTTGACGTCGCGGGAATTTCCCATTTTTTCAATCAGGAAAGGAATAAGAGCTGTCACGGAAACGAACGATGCCAAAGAAACATAGAGAAAATCCGGTATGCGGAAAGCGGCGTAATAAACATCCAAAGACGACGATGCCCCGAAAGAATGGGTAAGTAAACGGTCGCGCAGGACGGCAAGAACCTGCGAGGCCAAGGCGGAGACAGAAAGAAGAAGAGCGGCCTCATTCAAGCTGTGCCACTCTTTTCCTAAAAAAGCGAGAATTCTAAAAACCATCCTGCTAGAAGTTAGATGCTAAAATTCTGCCAAAATACAAACTGTAGGGCGCGACCATATTTACAATATAAGGAATCTTATATAATTCTTAATCCTTAGCGAACTTCTAACAGGAACCATGCTGTTGCGGCCTCAAAAACAGGCCGTATCTTTGATTGGGTAAAAAGGGCTAATTTGATTCTTTTACCGGAAGTTTCGCGCGCGTCTCCGGTTTATTGTTTGGAGGCGGGACGTTCGCAAGCGGCGCGCGGCCGGCACGGAGGTTGGAAAGAATATTTTTTACTTCCTCGTTGTCCGGATTTAGCGCACTTATTTCTTCAAACTGTTTTACCGCATTCTTGTCTTCCCCTATCTTCTCGTAAGAAAGCCCTAAGAAATATTTGGCGTTTGAGTAATTCGGAGCAAGCTCGACCGCTCGGGAAAGCGCTTCAACCGCACCCTTATAATCACGGTCGTTGTATTTAAGAAGGCCAAGTTGGAAGAGGACGGTAATTTCATTCGGCGCGAGAAGAAGCGCCTGCTCGGTCCTTTTGATTGCTTCACGGGTATTCCCTTCGCGCGCCTCAAGCTGGGAGAGGAAAAAAACGGCCTCCGTATAATTTTCTTTCTTTGCGAGAGCTTTGTCTATGTAAGCCCTCCCTTCTTTGATATTTTCATTTGCAACTTCCAGACAGGCGCTACCGAGAAGTATGGCGGGGCTTTCTGGATTTAGCGCTAGAGCCTTGGCGTATGAATCTTTGGCCGCGTCATAAGCACCGGTGATTTTTATCGAAACAACCGCTTCATATACCCGCGCGAGCGCCATGAAATTCCCGTAATTAGTCTTGTCTAGTTCCGTTGCCCTCTTGGCGCTATCAACCGCAAGACCCAAAAATAGCTGGAATTGTTCCCTCAATTTATCCTGCGGAATGTTGGTTTGCTGGACAAGATTATTTAATTTAATGAGATTTAGTTCGGAAAGAGCCCGATAATACAAATCTTCCTCCGATAATCTGATTGCACTTCCCAAAGACGCCTCGGCTTCTTCCAGATTACCGCTACTGTTGGCGGCGGCGATGCTTTTACCAAAATAAGCAAATGCCACGAATTTTTTTGTCAGGAAATATCCGGCGGTAGCGGTGCCAATAGTAAGGAAAATGAGGAGAAGTACGGAGATAAATCCCAACTTCGGGCTTCCGAGAAATTTCACCTCAAAACGGCCGATTAGATTCTCCGATACCGAAGCGGCAATCATGAGACCGGCAAAGAAAAAACCAAGGGCGTACATTGCCGTATTTGGAGTGTAAAGAACGGCAAAAGAAAGGAGATACGCGGCTATTATGAACGAGGAAACAACCAAGTAGCGCGACTGGCGCGGCAAAGAAAAATTAAACATCGCCCTAAAACCCGCGTAGAGAAAAACCAGCAGAAAAATAATCCATGAAGCAAAACCGAGAACTCCGTGGGTAACAAGCGACGTCGGGACATATCCAATACCGTTTGTAAAATCTGTGTTCCAGAAAAGAGAGGAATTGATTCCGTCCGGCTTATTTAGAAGCCACTCGCTGGAAAATCTGTTCGGTCCGGAGCCAAAAAGAGGACGGGTTTTTAAAACTTCTTTTGCGACTTCAAGCGTTGACGTAAAAGACGGGCGGACTTCAATTTGAGAAATTCCCATTTTGTTTGAAAGAAACGAACCAGCCGACGACGAAGCAAAGAAAAATATTGCCGAAATTACGGCGACGAAAAGAGGAATGACCATAATCTTCGGCTGGGCTTGAATCCCCTGCCCCGGTAACCCTTCCGAATCGGCGCGGTCAGCATACATCCCGTAAACGACAAGCGCCAAAGAAACTACTCCCACGACAAGCCAAGCGACCGGGAAATTGATAAGCGCCAGAAAAAAGAGCGATATTGCGGAAAATGCGTAAAGAAGAAAATTAAGCGCTTTTGGCAAAGAAAGAAATTCAACCGTAAGAAGAGAGAGAATAAGAAACGCTCCAAAAAAGATAGCCAGGTCGTTCCAGCCGCCCAAGAGGGAAGAAATTTTTCCCGTAAAAATACCGAAAGAAATAACATCCGCGCCGGCAAAAAGGCGAACGAGCTGGTACAAAGTAAGGATTGAGCCGGAAATTAAGAATGTACCGTAGAAATAAAACATTCTCTTGCGGTTAGCGAAAAAAACCGAGGACAGGAACAGCAAGAAAACGAGAATTGCCGTGAACGAAAATGTCCCTATCTCAACGCCTTGACCAACAAGAGAAACTTCGGGAACCGGCGAAACAATCGCGGCAACAAAAGATGATAAAAATAAGAGAGCAGCCCCGGCGATAACCAGGCTTTTCGGGATAGAAAGAGAGCCGTCCGCCAAACGCGCGATGAGCCAAAGAGCGAGGGCGAATAAAACAAAAATCGACACAAGCATGGTCTTGCCTGCATTAACTGGGACGCCACCTATCGGCAAAAAGAAAATCGGCATTAGCGCTCCTGCGGCAAAAACTGACCAAAAAGCAACCTTATCCAACAGAGCGTATTTTAAACTTCCCATAGCGTTACTGCGCGGCAGAGCGCATGAATATCTGTTTATCGAGTAATATCAGTAAATTATATGACACCCCATAGGAAATGCAAAGAAAAATCCCCCGCCCAAGGCGGGGGATTTTTCATAAATTGCGATGGCTTGTGCCTATAAGCCGAATTCTGTCCCGGCACCTTGCGAACAAGGCGCCGGGGATAGTTATTTATCTAGGTCCGATGTTGCCATCGAACTCAAGCGGCACTCCCGGCACCTTCGTGAGAAGGTGCCGGACACGGCCTTGCACTCAGGTAAGAATTTAGCCGTTGCACCCGATAGGTTGCCCCATCGGCTCGTCCCTCACATGCAAAGCATGTGAGGGACTCCCTCGGGCTTTCGCCCTCGGTCGTCTCTGTTCGCATCTCGCCCGACACCTTGCAAACAAGGTGCCGGGGACGGGCGTTACCCGCTACCCTGCTCCGGTCGCCAAAAGGTTAGACCGGGAGTGTTCGGACTTTCCTCCCCCCATTCTTTTTACGTAATAAAGAGTGACTATCCGGCACAAACCTTTTATACTATACAATATTTTCTGTTTTTAGCAAATTCAGAAAGAAATCCTGTCCCCCTTTTTTATATTATTTTTCTTTGTAAAAAAAGCCGGCACTTCAAGCGCATAACGCGCGGGACTTAGCGGCTGAAAAACTCGAGGGTACGTCCCGGGGGCTACATTCTCACGGATATCCACGATACTCTTTTTTTCATCAAACCAAATCATATCAATCGGATAATTCATATTTTTCATCCAAAACCCGGGATAACCGGCCTCCTCAAAAACAAAAAACATCCCTTCGCCGTCCTTAAGTTCTCCGGTAAAAGAAAGGCCGCGCTCCCGGAGTTCAGGTGTATCGGCAACGGCGAGAAGGAGCGGGGTATCGCCCAAATAAGCGTGAGTATCATACAATGGACCTTTTTCCTTGGGCGGCGCGGAAAAATAAGAAATAAAAAATATTGCGGAAATTGAAAGTAAAAATATGAATATCTTGGCGCGCATACAGCAATTGTACCAAAAGAAAACACCCCCGCCGTGAGGAGGGGGTGTTTTCAAAGCAAACGGAGGTATTAGAACCTGCGCCTGTTGTCGTTGTTGCGCGGCTCAAGCGGACGGGCCTCATTCACCGTAATGGTGCGACCCTCAAAATCCTTGCCGTTCCACATGTTGATGGCAGCTTCAGCCTCGGCGTCGGTCGCCATTTCGACGAAACCGAACCCCTTTGACCGACCTGTCATCTTGTCCATGATAATCACCGCTGATTCAACGGTGCCCGCCTGTGAAAACGCTCCCTTGAGCGAATCATCAGTCGAGCTGTACGGCAAACCGCCAACATATAACTTCTTAGCCATATTCTCTACTTTCCCGCCTAAAGCGGGAGACTTAATTACTAACTCGCACTACTCCTTCTTTGTCACAGGCTTTGAATGCTAGGACTACCAGGCGAAAGCACGATTGGAAAATGCTAGCAGAAATAGGTGTAAAAGTCAATCCTGTAGTACCTGCCTGCCCTGTCTGCGTGCGTACTCGCCGCACAGGCAGGCGGCAGGCAGGAAATTTAGCATTGTTCGCCTCGCGAACGTGCCTTTGGCGCTATGCCAAAATTCACTACGGGGTCAACTATTACACTATCTTAATATATACAAAAAAACTGCCGCGATAATGCTGCGGCAGGTATAGTGCTATTTCTTCACTTCAGGTAACGTTTGCTTTCGGAATCCGGTAGAACGCCGCGAGCTTGGCAATGCCTTCCTTTCGGATATCCGGAAGATTATCCTCGCACGCCTTCAGGGCTCTCATGATCTGTTGCGGCGTACAGGCCGACTGCATGGCAACACGTAACAGCTCTTCATAGCGATTGCGCGCCGCGCCTGCGATTTTCTCATCACGATACGCCCATGAGAATGCGAGTGCCTCTTCGGGGGAATCTTGCAACTGAACAATCTTCGCGAGGCAATTCTTCCGTGCAGTACCTTCAGGTGGAAGGTACTTAAGCAACGCAATGAGCTCACGGGAATCGCTCGTTTCCTCTGTCTCGGCGCGGGACAGGGTCTCCCATTTCTTTCTCCCCCAAGCTTCAAGCGCTTTGTCCTTGCACCAATCATGAGACCCGGAGAGCAAGCCGTGCAATTGCTGGAGGTCAGCAAGCTCGACCGCTCGTCCGAAAATGAGCGCATTCAATTCCCGGGAAACCGGTCCTAAGCCAGATAAGCCAGAGGATTCGCATTTCAATTTCATCAATTCGTCGAAGCTCTTGGCGTTCGGTAGAAGTGAGCGATTGTGCGCCGCTATTGCCTCGTCAAGCTGGTTGCGATAATGCTCCTCCTCCTCATTGTTGCTCCAGCTGAATTTTTTCTTATCACAGAAGACACGCTTGAGCCGTTGAAGCTCTTCTCGTGTTTTGCAGAGTCCGAGTCCCCGATTAAAAACTTTATCGAAGTGCACCCTGCTCGTTCGCGGGCTCATTTCCTTGAGATACTCGAGGCACTCGTTAAAGGAGCGGACCGAACGGGTGAGCTTTTCAAGGGCTTGCACACCTTCCGAGCAAGCATGATTTGGCAAGAGAGCGTAGGCTCTGCGGGCCAACCAAAATTCGTCCGGACCGGCGAGCAGTTCTGCAGCTTCCGCCAACCGAAATTCTATGCAGCGCTTACCAAGGCGATCCCGCGCCTTGCCATTATGATAAAGCCTTTCTGCAAGCGCGGCTCCTTCCTCGAGTGTTGCCACTTTCTCGACTTCAGCCAGGGCCGCTACTTCATATGCCTCTCTGGCTTTGGCTTGGACCTTGCTGTGACGGTATAGATTGTTCATGAGTTCCTTGTATTCCTCGAGTGAAAGCCCTTCTTTTATGCCGAGCTCGTACCCTTGAATCTCAAGGATTTCAACAACGGATGCCCCTGTCTGGCTCTTTGAAAGAATCTCCGCTACTTCACGGGCACTTTCGAGAACGTTCGAGGTTACAGCGGGCGGAAATACAACCTTGCTTAACAATTCTTTCATGGCTTTCCATCCCCCTATGTATGCCCGAAGGCGGTTTGATGAACTTTACCCTTCTCTGTTTTATTCTTACTTTAAGCTTTTGTCAATTCTTATTTTTTCTCCGCTTTTGCCCTGTTATTCTCAGACAAATCCATCTTTCTCAAGCGCACGGACTGCGGAGTTATTTCCAAATACTCGTCCTCCGCCATAACTTCAAGTCCGCGCTCTATGGTAATTGAATACGGTGGAGTGAGAACGATGGCATCGTCGGAACCGGAGGCGCGCATGTTGGTAAGCTGTTTGCCTTTGGTCGGGTTAACTTTCATTTCTTCGCCTTTTGATGTATTTCCTATGACCATTCCTTCATAAACTTCGGTTGTCGGTCCGATGTAAAGCACTCCGCGCTCCTGCAAATTCCAAAGAGCAAAACCAAGCGCCTTGCCCGCAGTCATGGAAATCATGGAGCCAACATCGCGCTTTTTTATTTCACCGGCGTAAGGCCGAAACGCGATAAAGCGTGAAGAAAGTATACCCTCGCCGCGCGTATCAATCATGAATTGGCTGCGATACCCCAGAAGCCCGCGGGTCGGTATTTCAAAAATAATTCTGATGGAGCCGTGATGTTCTTTCATGTCTTTCATAATCGCGCGGCGCTTGCCCAATTTTTCGATAACCGCGCCGGAAAACTCCTGCGGCACGTCTATAATAAGCTCTTCATACGGTTCAAGTTTCTCACCGTTTTCTTCTTTTATGATTACGTGCGGCTGAGACACCTGAAGTTCATAACCCTCGCGGCGCATATTTTCAAGCAAAATGGCGATATGGAGTTCGCCGCGACCGTAAACTTTAAAATGGTCGGTATTAAAATCAACTTTTAATCCTACATTTACTTCCAATTCGCGCTCCAGGCGCTCGCGAATCTGCCGTGTTGTTACGAATTTCCCCTCGCGGCCGGCAAACGGCGAATCGTTCACTAAAAATTCAAGAGATATAGTCGGCTCGTCAATGGCGATGGCGGGAAGTGCCGGCGTGCCCTCGTTGTCCGTAATCGTCTCTCCGATATAGATATCGGGGAATCCCGCAAGCATCACGATATCACCCGACGGCGCCTCCGTAACCTCTTTTTTGTGAAGACCCTCAAATGTGAAAAGTTTGGTAAGTTTGCCGGACTCGCTTTCACCTTTAACATTTTTGCGCCAAAGTTGCGTCCCGCTTTTTACGGTACCGCTGTAAACGCGGGCAATGGCCAAGCGCCCCAAGAAATTGTCATAGCCCAAATTAAACACCTGAAGCGTAAGGGGGTCTTCCGTATTTGAAGGAGCGGCCGGCACGGCTTCCAATATCATATCCAGAAGCGGAGTCAAGTCTTTTGACTCGTCGGTGAGCGCGCGTTTGGCAATTCCCTGCCGCCCGATGGCGTACACCGTTTTAAAATCAAGCTGTTCTTCGCTTGCGCCAAGTTCCATAAAAAGTTCCAGTACTTCGTCGTGCGCTTCATTGGGGCGCGCGGCTGGTTTGTCTATCTTATTTATAACTACAATCGGCTTGAGTCCGAGTTCAAGAGACTTTTTCAAAACGAAACGCGTCTGCGGCATCGGCCCTTCCTGCGCGTCAACGACCAAAAGAACAGAATCAATTGAGCGAAGTACGCGTTCCACTTCCGAACCGAAATCGGCGTGGCCGGGAGTGTCCACAATATTTATCTTCGTCCCCTTGTAGAAAATGGAGGTGTTTTTGGCATAAATGGTAATGCCGCGCTCCAGTTCCAGCGCGTTTGAATCCATTGACACTCCCTCCTCTCCAGCGCCTGTTTGGCGCATCAAAGCATCGGTCAAAGTCGTCTTTCCATGGTCCACATGGGCAATAATGGCAATATTCCTGATTTCCATAAAAATAAAACAGCTGCAAGCGCAGCGTTAAAATAAATTTAACACACAATAAACGTTATTTCAATACCCCTATTTCTTTGAGAAACGCCTTATTATTTGGCGCGCGACCGAGAAATTTCTTCACAATATCAATTTCTTCCATACTGGAACCTTTTTCCAAAACCCAAGTCCTGTAGTCGCGACCAGTTTTAGGATTGAGCAACCCCTCTTTTTTGAATCTAGTGAACATATCGGCGGCATAAACGAGCGCCCACATGTAACTGTAATAGCCCGCATCGTAACCCATGAAATGCCCGAAGCCGGCGGGGAAAAGACTATTCGGGGACTGTGACACTCTCATGTGCTTAAACATCACTTTTTTGGCAATCCGGTTGAGGGATTCTTTGGGTTTTTTGGTATGAACCAAAAGATCAAAGTGGGCATGAGCAAGCTGGTACATGCTCCCATAACACTCAAGATGTTTTTTGGCACGCAAAAGATTTTTAAGAAAGTTGATAGGAAGCGGCTTATTGGTTTTGTAGTGGCTTGAAAGGAGACCCAGCATTTCGCGATTCCAAGTCCAATTCTCAAACATTTGAGAAGGTGCTTCTACAAAGTCCCATGCCACATGGTACCCGGACTGTGACTCATAGCGCGACTTGGTAAGAACAACGTGCATCACATGCCCGAATTCATGGAAGAACGTTTCAACTTCTCCATGTGAAAGAAGGGAGGGAACATCCGGGCGAGGTTTCGGAAAATTAGTGAGCATAGCTGCTACAGGAGCCACGTAGGCGCCGGTGCGGAAAGACCCAAGTCTTCCGTCAACAAGAGCTACAGCGCAAGCATGGCCATATTTATTCTTGCGTGGGTAAAGGTCAAGCATGAAATAAGCGATCACTTTCCCCTTTTCTTTTACCGCATAAACCTCTACGTCTTCATGCCATACGGGATATCCATTTACTTTCTCAAATTTAACCCCCAGAAGCTTTTGATATATCTCAAATGTACCTTTAATGACTTTTTCGAATGGGAAATATTCGCGGAGTTTTTCACTGTCTATTTTGTATCTTCTCTGTTTGAGTTTTTCTCCATAATAGGCAACATCATAATAAAAGAGCGTGGCATTAGGGTCGCCGGTCATTTCTCTTTTCAAATTCGTAAGAGCATTATAGTCCTTCATAAACCCCCTATCCAATTTTTTGGAAAGAGAAGCAATAAAAGAAAAAGCGTTTTTGCCATTTTTTGCCATTCTCATTTCCGTGACATAATCCGCGTGGTTTTTATAGCCGAGAAGTCTCGCCTTTTTCTCTCGTATGACGAGCGCTTTCTCAGCACGTAATAAATTATTTCTTCCTCCTTTTGCGGCATTTTTGTCGGCGAGTTCTTTCCGCCTTGCTTCATGTTTAGCATACGCCATGAATGGGCCGACATCCGGGTACTGAAGCGTTACTTTATATTTTCTGGTTCTTTTATCTTTTGTCAGCCCGTCTATATAACGCTCAGGAAGACCTTCAAGCTCTTCTCTTGTCACCAAAATATAATCTTCGTATTCATTCAATGTATTTGAAAAATCATTTGAGATACGAGAAAGTTCTTTAAGCAAATTTTTCAGTATTTTTTGTTTAACTTCCGGCAAATCAAAACCCATCCTCTTGTACCCTTTGAGAGCGTCATTAAGCAGTTTTTTATCTTCCGGAAAAAGTTTTTCTTTTCGGCGGTTTGGACCATGGGCATATTCAAGAAGCGCGAGATATATTCCTTTATCATACTCGACATCAACAAGTTTTTTGGAAAGTTCTTTCTCCGATTTCTTCGCCGCTTCTCTGACAGAATCAATGGGGGAAACCATTGAAAGCAGGCTTATGTAAGAACCGGTTGATTCGTATGGAATGTCCGATTTTTCAAGCGCATAAACTGTATTCTCAAATGTTCGTTTTTCTTTTGGTATTTTCTTTATTTCGGAATAAACTTTTTTCTTGTGCTCAATAATTTTAGGCACGAAAGAACGAATGGTCTTGGCATCCCACTTCGTCCAGTTAAAATCTTTTTTTGTGTAAGTCTTTATATCCACGTTTTTATCGCGGCGGAGGCGGTGAGATTTGAACTCACGATACCTTTCGGTATGCCACCTTTCCAAGGTGGTGGAATAAACCACTATCCGACGCCTCCACAATAATGAAAAGATAGCACAAGAAAGCATAAACAAAAAAGGCGCCGTGTGGCGCCCGTGCTGGGAAAAAATCAGTCGAATTTGTGCTTTGTCGTCTTGTACGTCTTGCCGCCCTTGCGCACAGTACGCGCGCCCATGGGCTCACGCGGTGTCGTGCCAAATGACACCTGCTTGAAGTCGTACGCGTCGCTCGGAGGCATCATCATGCGGGAAGGAATGACAGAAACAGGCAGTATAACTTCGCCTTTTTCTTCGTCATACAGCTGAGTATTTTGGTGGTCTTCTCCCCCCTCGTTGACAGCCGGCTTCTTTTCCTTCTTTTCCGACGAAGGGATTCTCTCGCCATCCTCGTCATCGTACGTGCCGGAATGGCAGTCATTTCCTCCGCGCGGGAAGAAAAGATCCATCTTGAAGCTTCTGCGACTTTCGTCGTCAAACTTGACTACGCACATGGCTTCCTCTCTTTTCGTCTTTATTGAGAACAAAACCCGTTGACAATAATATACCTATTCATTAAAAAATCAACAGAAAAATTTTACACCCCAATATCTCTTAATGCCCTCACCCGCTCTTTTATCGGCGGATGTGTCATGAATAAAGTTGCGACTTTCTTGACGGCGCCGCCTGCCTGCCGCCCGCCTGCTGAAACGCGGGCAGGCGCTGTGCCCGGCGCAGGCAGGCCAAACGGATTGGAAATAAATAAATGCGCAGTAGCGTTTGAGACGCGCCGCATCGGTTGCGAGTAAGAACCTATTTTTTCAAGGGCAGTTGCAAGCCCGTCAGGATAGCGCGTAAGAAGCGCTCCGGAAGCATCGGCTAGAAACTCGCGCTTGCGCGAAATGGCAAGCTGGATAAGCGTGGCGATAAGCGGAGAAAGAATCGCGAGAATAATTCCAATCAGCATCATAATGCCGCTAGCCTTGTCATCCCTGCTTCTTCCTCCCCAAAAATTAGCTCTTAAGAAAAAGTCCGAGAGCAAAGCCACAAACCCGACAAGAACCACGACAACTGTTGAAAGAAGTATGTCGCGGTTGCCGATATGCGAAAGCTCGTGGGCGATGACACCTTCAAGTTCATTGCGGTCAAGCATGTGCGTAAGTCCTGATGTAACGGCAACGACGGCATGTTCTTTGTCGCGGCCGGTGGCAAAAGCGTTCGGCGCCGGGTCGTCAATTATATAAAGCTCGGGCATCGGGAGCCCAGCGGTGATTGAAAGATTTTCAACGATATTCCAAAGTTCGCGATTTTCTTCGCGGGCGACAGGACGCGCACCCGACATGGAGAGAACAATTTTATCGGAGTACCAATACGAAACGACATTCATTAAAATGCTGAAAATAACCGCGCCGTAAAGTATCGCGCCGTTTCCTAAGGCATAGCTGAAATACCAGCCGAGCGCGATAACGACGGCAAAAAATACGGACATTAAAAACCATGTCCTTCTTATATTTGAATCCTGGTGGGTATAGAGAGAAGCCATGGGAATAGTTTTTAGTTTTTAGTTAAAAGTTTTTTGTCGACTAACTCAAGCTCTCCGTAAATTCCCTCTATTAAATCAAAATTTTTTGCTTCAGCAAGCGTTACCCATTTGTAATCAATAGAATCGGCGTCAAGTTTTACCTCCCCGGAAACATACCGGCAATAAAAAGAAAGAATAAGTGACGGAATTCCGTCGGGAAGTATATGGGCGATATCAAGCAAGTATTCTACATTATCAACCATGAGGTTTACCTCCTCTCGTATTTCCCTTTTAAGCGCCGTTTCCGCCGCGCGGTACCATTGCCCTTCTGTGTTTGCCGGAGTCCCCACATAATCATCGGTTTCAAGTCCTCCGCCGGGGACAGTAAAGCGCCCGGGAAACGCTTTTTTGGAAAGCGCGCGGCGTGTTATGAGATACTCCAAAGAACCGTCTTTCCTTTTCCGGTAAACGATTCCGGTAATGGAAATTCTGTGCAACTCCTTGTTCTCCATTTTTAGTTTAGAACTTCACTTCTACCGGATTGCGTGCGGCTTCATCGCCAAGTTCAAAAAATTCGCTTTTACCGAAATTAAAAACCCCGGCAATAAGGTTCCCCGGGAAAGAATCAACGCCGATGTTCAAGTCGCGCACGTTAGTATTGTAGAAACGCCGTGATGCCTGAATTTTGTTTTCGGTGTCGGAAAGCTCCCGCTGGAGTTCCAAAAAATTCTGATTGGCTTTCAGGTCCGGATACGCTTCGGCAACCGCGAAAAGAGATTTGAGTGCGCCGGTTAACATATTCTCTGCCTCTGCTTTTTCCGCCGCGCCACTTGCGCTTATCGCCTGCGCGCGCGCCGACGTTACTTTTTCAAACGCGGATTTTTCGTGAGACGCGTATCCGCTTACCGTGCGAACAAGATTTGGAATCAGGTCATAGCGGCGCTTAAGCTGGACTTCTATATCCGCCCAGGCTTCCTTTACCCTGGTTACAAGTGTTACAAAACGGTTATAAGCGTAAACCCCCCATAAAACCAAAATTCCTAAAATGGCCAATGATATTGTGGTAGTCATATTTAAGCTTAAATGTAATTATTTTTAAATTCTAAAAAGCACCCCTAGTATATCAAAACGGCGCTACGGAACAATCAACTCCATAGGAACTTCCTATGGGGTTGATTTACTTTGACAAGCACAGCCCATAAAGTTATCGTGGTAAAAGACAGCACCTACAGGAGAAACTATGCGCTCACGGGCGATGAACGGGCACACCAGAATGTGCTGCAATTCATGCTTTTCCGCCGCCGCGGCAATGACGAGAACCGCCAAGCGGAGACTGGACAAAGCCTGGCGGCGGAGGATGAGAGAGAAAATTCCTCCGCCGGAACAGCTGAGATTATTTCCCCCATTTCCGAACTCCTCGAAGGCGGCGTAACCGAAAGGAGGTGATCCGGGCTTGCCAATAAAAACAAAAATAAGAGCAAGTCAGCCACACCGCCGGCCTAGAGGATTTCAATAATCTGGCCACGGAAAGGAGGAAGTGCCTCTAGTGGAAAAGCCTCGCAATCGCGGGGCTTTTAAATTTCCTTGAATCGTGGTATCATGCTTTTTACCTTGCGGAAATTCGCGAGGAGGATGTTTTTTCCAATCAAACGGGAATAAGGAGGCTCAACGATGAAGAAGGTGCTTGCTCTCGCGGCCGCGGCCGCGCTTTGGGCAGTCGGTCCGCCGGCATTCGCTATGGTAATCGGCGGCGGCTCGAGCAACTGCGACAGTTTCCCCCTCTACGCCGCCCCGGGAGGTGCGGCGGTGGGGCGGATTGCCGACCAGCTCGACAACCGGACGGCAACGATGGGCGCGTCGGCGGAGTTCCTTTTTATTCTCAATGTCAACACCGAGGACGCCCTCGCCGGCACGCTGCCCGCGGTCGAGTTCGGCGCCGGCACGAACGCCGGCGCGCGCAACTACGCCGACCAGGACACGACCGCCAAGGCCAAGCGCTCCGCCGCCCCAGGAGGTGTGGCACTCCGCGATACTGCGCCAAGCGCGGACGTGATGGCTTTCCCCCTGACATATGTGGGGGGTAAGCTACCACCGCTGATTTCCTTTCGAGGTCCAACGCCACTCATCACAAGTGGCGTTTTTCTTTGCAAAATCCCCGTTCCGCAAGTTTGCGGAACGGGGATTTTAAATTTGTTGTCAGTTGTAGGTCGTCGGTTGTTTGTTTTTTAGTAATCCATCGACGGCATGGTTTGTGCTCCGCCTTTTTCTTTCTCCGGCTCGTCCGCTATGGCGACTTCGGTAGTGAGAAGCATCGCTCCGGCCGAGGCGGCGTTTTCCACGCCGCTTCGCGTTACTTTAACCGGGTCAATAATACCGGCCAAAAGCATATCGGCAACAATTTCGTCTTTCAATGCGTCATAACCGATGTTCCCTTTCCCCTCGCGCACCTTCTCCACTATGACCGAACCGTCGTCGCGTCCGGCATTAACCGCAATCTGCTTAAGCGGCGCTTCAAGCGCTGAAAGAAGAATCTTAACTCCAACTTCAAATTCCTTGGCAAATGAAGAAACGATTGATTTCAATTCCTTCTTTTTTACCACGGCGGCCACTTTGATTAGGGCACTACCGCCGCCAGGTACGATTCCTTCTTCAATCGCCGCCTTGGTGGCGTTCACCGCGTCTTCCACTTTTAATTTCAAATATTTCATCTCCATTTCCGTCGGCGCGCCGACTTTGATGACGGCAACGCCGCGCCCGAGACGGCCGATTCGCTCGTCCAGTTTTTCAATATCAAATTTTGAGTCGCTCGCCTCGCGCATCTTTTTTAACTCCAGAACACGCTTTTCAATATCCGTTTTTTTGCCTTTCCCTCCGACAATAGTTGTATTATCTTTCGTCGCAATAACTTTCGTCGCCTTGCCTAAAACATCAAGGCTTGCGGTTTCAAGTTTGAGGCCGACTTCTTCGGAAACAACTTTTCCCCCAACAACCGCGGCAATATCGGCAAGCATTTCTTTTTTGCGGTCTCCGTAGCCCGGTGCCTTGACCGCAAGAATACTGAACGTACCGCGAAGCTTATTGACCACGAAGGTGGTGAGGGCCTCGCCTTCCACCTCTTCGGCAATAATCACCAGTTCTTTCCTGCCGGACTTCGCGAGTTTTTCAAGAAGCGGCAAAACTTCCTGAATCCCCGATATTTTTTTGTCGGTAATTAAAATAAGCGCGTCTTTGGCAACCGCTTCCATGCGTTCGGCGTTTGTAATCATGTAAGGAGAAACGTACCCCTTATCAAACTGCATGCCTTCAACGATTTCCGATTCCACGGAAAGCGATTGGGATTCCTCAACCGTTACGACCCCGTCTTTGCCGACTTTATCTATCGTCTCGGCAATAATGCGGCCGAGTTCTTCCGATTCGGCGGAAATGGTCGCAACCTGCATAATCTCCTCTTTCGTTTTAAGCGGCTTGGCCATGGCGCGGAGCGCCGCGACAACCTCGTCCTTGGCGGCAAGAATCCCCAGCTTTACCCCCATGGCGTTCACCCCCATCGCCGTCTGTTTCATTCCCTCACGCACGATTGCCTGAGTAAGAATGGCGGCGGTCGTCGTCCCGTCACCCGCAACATCATTCGTTTTTTGGGCGACTTCTTTGACGATTTCAGCCCCCATGTTTTCCATTTTGTCGGGAAGAGTGATTTCTTTGGCGATGGAAACGCCGTCGTTCGTTATTGTCGGCCCGCCGTACCCCTTGTCAAAAACAACATTGCGACCACGCGGCCCGATAGTTATCTTGACCGCATCCGCTACGGCGTCAACTCCGCGCTTAAGTGCTTGGCGTGCCTCTTCACTGAAAATAATTCGTTTACTCATATTGTTTGGTAGTTTTTAGTTTGCAGTTTGCAGTTTTTAGAAATTCACTAAAAACTATTAACTAATAACTAATTTTTGATAATCGCTAAAATATTCTCTTCTTTGATGATGAAATATGTCTCGCCCTCCACCTTTATCTCGTCCGGCCCGTATTTTGAAAAAATGACCGTATCCCCCGTCTTTACCCGCAGGGGAATTTTTTTACCCTCTTCGCTCAACCGCCCCTCGCCTACGGCGACAACTTTGCCCTGTTCAGGCCGCTCTTTATCCACGGTTTCGGGAATTATAATCCCGAAACTGGTTTTTTTACCTTCATAAGCGGCTATCCCTTTGACTAAGACCTTGTCGCCCAAAGGAATAATTTTAGATTTTTTGTTTGTTTTTTTCATAATTGCCGGTTGTTAATATCGCTCTTAATTACTCGTTAGGTACACGGATAGTTATACAGCTTCGTGGAATAATTTCAAGAGGGTGGAAAAATCCTCCTTGCCGCGCCGAAAAAGATATGATAAAGTCTGCGAAATGGGAATTATTGCTACAATCCTGCCGTACGCGCAGATAGTGCTCGCGGCGCTCTTGATAGCGGCGATACTACTACAGCAGACAAGCGCAAATACCGGAGGCGCCTTGGGCGGCAGCGATGCACTCGGAAGTTACCACACTCGCCGCGGCGGAGAGAAAATGCTTTTCAACGCGACGATAGCGATTGCCATACTTTTCGCGTTATCGGCACTTCTTTCGCTTTTTCTAAAGTAAAAATTCCATTTTAAATTACTGGCGTTTGAATACTCAATGAACCGAGAAGACAGAACTTTTCGTTGGAAAAAACATCTTCCGACAAAGGAGGAATTACTCCTTGTCTTTAAATCGTTCTCCAAAAAAGAGCGGGTTATTTTCTTTTCCGTATTCGCCTTTTTCACAGTAGCGTCAATTATGTTCCTTTCAACGATAAACGGCCTGATTTCCGTACGCATGCCCGCCCACGGAGGAGAGATATCCGAAGGGATAATCGGCACGCCGCGGTTCGTGAACCCGGTACTTGCCATTTCCGATTCCGACAGGGATTTGACCTTTCTTGTTTATTCCGGCCTGATGAAAAAAGAACCGAATGGAGATATCGTGCCTGATTTGGCTGAAAAATACGAAATTTCCGATGACGGATTATCGTACATATTCGTGATACGAGACGGGGCGGTATTCCATGACAAAACGCCGGTCACCGCTGATGACGTTGAATTCACTATCGGGCGCATAAAAGACCCGTTCGTAAAAAGCCCGCGGCGGGCGAACTGGGAAGGGGTTTCGGTGCAAAAAATAAACGATAAAACGATAAAATTCACGCTGAAACAAAAATATTTCCCCTTTCTTGAAACGGCGACTCTGGGAATAATACCGAAACACAGTTGGAAAGACCTCACGCCGGAACAATTTAATTTTAGCGACCTAAACGTTTACGGCATCGGCTCCGGTCCATATTCAATATCATCGGTAACTAAAAACTCTTCCGGAATTCCCGCAAGTTACGAACTTAAATCCTTCCCGGACTACGCCATGGGAGAACCTTTTGTAGATAAAATAATTTTGCGTTTTTATCCGAATGAAACCGAACTTATAACGGCGTTTGATAACGGCATAGTTGATAATATAAATTCAATTGACCCGGGGAAGGCTTCAATTCTTAAAGAAAGCGGGTATAGTGTTCTGAAATCTCCCCTTCCGCGCGTATTTGCGGTTTTCTTCAACCAGAACAAGAACCAGGTTTTTGCCGATGCGGCGGTAAGAAAAGCCCTTGAGCATGCGGCGGACAAAGAACGGATTATCAGGGAAGTTTTATACGGGTATGGGACGGCGATTAACGCGCCGATACCGGAAATAAACATCCCGACAAAAAATTCCAAAGAGAGCCGAGCGGAAGAAGCAAAAAAAATACTTGAAAACGCCGGGTGGTCATTCAACGAAGCGGAGGGAGTTATGGAAAAGAAGATAAAAAAAGAAGTTACGCGCCTCTCTTTTTCTCTTGACACAGGCGACGCCCCGGAACTTAAAGAAACTGCGGAGCGGCTTAAGGAAGACTGGGAAAAAATCGGGGCGAAGGTTGAATTGAAGGTTTTCGAAATTGGAGACTTAAACCAGAACATAATCCGCCCGCGCAAATACGATGCTTTGTTTTTTGGGGAAATAGTCGGCTTCGGTTCCGACCCGTATCCATTCTGGCATTCCTCACAGCGCAACGACCCCGGTCCGAATATCGCTCTTTACACTAACACCAAAGCAGACAAAATCCTGGAAGAATTGAGGGGAATACTTGACGGGGGGAAGCGCGCGGAAAAATACCGGGAATTCGGCGTTGAAATAGAAAAAGATTCTCCGGCGGTGTTCGTTTATTCTCCGGATTTCATTTATCTTGCCGATAAAAATGTAGGCGGTATAGAACTCGGGAATATTACTGAACCTAAAGACAGGTTTCTGGGTGTAAGAAATTGGTATCTTTCGACGGAAAATGTATGGAAAATATTCTCGCGCTGGGCGGAGAGAAAATAACTGAAAATTAGAAAACTTAATAAATTATAAAAACAAAAATATGACAGGAGATGACGGAAAAAAAAGACACCCGCAAGGCGGTAGCAGAACGGGGGGATTCCATAAAGGACCACGCCACCACGGCGGAGAAAGGGGCAGTACCACTCACCGCATAGTGCACAGAACGGCCAAATTCGGCTCAAAAGGACCGAGGTCAAGCCGGCCCAGACAGGAAAACAACAATGCTCCGATTCCGGAATTGGGAGAAAATATCCGCATTGTTCCGCTGGGAGGAGTGGAAGAAGTCGGCAAGAATATGACCGCTTTTGAGTTCGGCAATGACATTTTTGTTGTTGATGCAGGATTCCAATTCAGCGAGGAAGACACCCCGGGAATCGACTATATCCTGCCCAATACCAAGTATTTAGAGGACCGCAAAGGGAAAATACGCGCTGTGTTTATCACACACGGGCACTTAGACCACATAGGGGCGATTCCTTATCTTATGGAAAAAATAGGCAATCCTCCGATATACGCCAGAAATTTCACCGCGCTTATGATAAAAAAGCGCCAAGAAGAATTCCCTCACGTCCCGCCGCTTGATATCCGCGTTGTTGAAAAAGGAGAACATGTAAAAATAAGCGGAATGCCCGTTACCTTCTTCGCGGTTACTCACGCCATACCGGATTCAATGGGTATTATTTTTGAAACCCCCTACGGCGACATTGTGCACACCGGAGACCTGCGCCTTGACCACATCGACGGCAATGTTTCGGAGATTGAGGAAGAAATTTTCAGTCATTTCAAAAAGCGCAATGTCTTGGCTCTCTTAACCGATTCAACCAATGCTGAAAACCCCGGCTTTTCGATATCGGAAAAACTGGTGTACAAAAACATAGAGGAAATAATAAAAAACACCAAAGGGCGCCTGATTTTGTCGACTTTCGCCTCGCAGGTTGAGCGTATGCTGAAAATGATTGAACTTTCCGAAAAATACGGGAAGAAAATTGTCATTGAAGGCCGGAGCATGAAAACAAACATTGAAGTCACGAAAATCGCCGGCCTGCTGAAAATCGGCAAAGAATCAATCATTACCGTCGAGGAGATGGGTAATTACCCGGAAAATAAAATTGTTGCTTTGGTTACGGGAGCTCAAGGCGAAGAATTCGCCGCGCTGATGCGTATTGCCAATAAAACCCATAAATATATCAGGCTCTCTCCACGCGACACTATATTGATGTCTTCTTCCATCGTTCCGGGGAATGAGAGGAATGTCCAAAAGCTTAAAGACAATCTTTCACGGCAAGGAGCGCACATTATCCATTATAAAACTTCCGATATTCATTCTTCGGGGCACGCGAACGCCGAAGAGTTGGCGTGGATACACGAAAAAATCCACCCCAAGTTCTTTATCCCGATTCACGGTTACCATTATATGCATAGGGTGCACGCCGATATTGCCAAACGCGTAGTGCCGGAAAATAATATTATTATTCCAGATAACGGCATGATTATAGAAATACAAAACAAAGGCGAAAAAATAGTGGCCCTGAAAGAAAAAGCTGCCAGAAATATCATTATGGTTGACGGATTTTCTGTCGGAGACATTCAGGAAGTCGTCATACGCGACCGCCAGACGCTGGCGCAAGACGGGATTTTCGTCGTCGTGGCAAGCGTGGACAGTTCTACGGGTATACTGAGAAAATCCCCCGATATAATTTCCCGCGGATTCGTCTATTTGAAAGAATCCCAGGATTTGCTCAGGCAGACGAGAAATATCGTCAAGAAAACCATTGAGGATACGACACACAACATGCGGCCAATCAACTTTGATTACGTAAAATCAAACGTGACCGACGCCGTTGAAAAATTTCTCTTTCAAAAAACCGCCAAAAGGCCGATTGTGATACCTGTTCTCATTGGTGTATAAAAATGAAACCTGAGACGCCAAGATTGCTCCACATAGCTTACTTAGCGTCCTTTTTCTACGCGCTTCACTATTCGCTGACGATTTATATTGAATCGTCTTTCCTCTCACAATTTTTCCCGGAACGTATCATCGGGGCAATTTACGTTGCGGGAGCGGTCTTAAGCATAGTCGGAGCGATAAATATACCGTCATTTTTAGCCCGCTACGGAAATTACAAAATTATAATTTTTCTTGTCTTTGCCGAGCTGATTTCCCTCTTCGGACTCGCTCTGGCAAGCACGCCGGGAATGGCGCTTGGATTATTTATCCTCCATCAAGCCCTTATCACTCTTATCTTCATATCCCTGAACATATTCATCGAAAGCCTGACGAGCGACGCGTCAACGGGACGCACCCGCGGTGTTCTTCTTACGATAATTAATTCAGCCATTCTCTTCGGACCTCTCATAGCCGGTGGATTCCTTGAAGATTCAAACTTCGGAATAATTTTCATACTGGCGATTGCTTTCCTGCTTCCTGTTCTTTTGTTAGTTTCAATAAATTTCAAAAACCACCGCGACCCGTCATACGAAAAGGTGGCGTTCCTGAAAACGGCCATAGAGGTAATAAAAAGAAAAGAGGTGTACAGAATCGTTACATCAAGGTTTCTATTGGAATTCTTTTATGCCGTCATGGTTGTTTATACCCCTATTTATCTCAACAAACACATGGGAATACCGTTTAGCGATATTCTGGGAATAATCATGCCTGTCGCCCTTTCGCCGTTCGTTATTTTGCCTTACATAATAGGAGGCATAGCCGATAAAAAACTGGGGGAAAAAGAAATGCTTATATTGGGAATTGTGATTATTTCCGCAGGAACAATGTCGCTATCGTTTGTAACCTCGGCAAGCGTTATAACCTGGACGGTTCTTCTTCTCATAACAAGAATCGGGGCGTCTCTTATAGAATCGATGTCCGATACGTATTTCTTCAAACACGTTAACGCGTCAGAAAGCGGGCTTATCGCTTTTTACGGGAATTTGCGCTCAATCGCGCTGATAGTAGGGCCTATTTTCGCCTCAATGTTATTGCTTGTTGCCGACATAAGATACATGTTTTTGGCACTTGGCATCATTATGTTTTTCGGGATAAAACACGGACTTGCCTTAAAAGACACTCTTTAAAAAAGCGCCTCCATTTGAGGCGCTTTTTTAAAGCACTAGCGGGGTTTACTGAACCACGATTATTCCCTGGTCTACGGTATTGTTTTTATTGCTGTAGCTGTATGTTCCTTTGTCTACGAAAGTATATTCGTAAGTTCCGCCGGAGCCGACGGTTTTATTTTGGTTAAAAGCGCTGTAAATGATATTCGCGGAATCGGTCGACCCCACGCGCATCGCCTTGCCGCCGGAATTATTGACGAATCGCACAGATTTGCCTCTTGGTATAGTAAGCATTTGCGGAGAAAATCCTGATTTTAGATAATAAACGAGATAAATTCCGTCCGCGGTAATAGCCGGCAATCGTTTTGACGTTGGATTACTTGTTGCCGGCACGGTTGGTTTTTGAGAAATTGACGAAAACCAACTATCGCCGGACGCACCCGAAGAAGGCGCTTCCGCACTGCGGTTTTCCCACCATAAAGAACCAATTACGAATATGGCGACGATAACTCCTGCTAATAAAATATTCTTAGAATTTTTTTGCATACAAAAATTACATTTTAAGCGGCGTCTAAGCGGCGTCTAAGCGGCGACATCCCCGCATAAGAGACCGTTCTTATATAAGTATATCGCGCGGGAATATTAGCGCTACTGGTTTTTCCACCGTTTGCCGAATCAAAAGAAAGGTATAATAAAAACATAACTAACCCGACCCAAACAATGCGGGAAAATTCAAATAAGACAAAACGGGGGCGCAGAAAAAAATCTTACGTGACCAAAGCAATTTCGGCGCGGCCGCCGGAAAGAAAATTCGTAAGCAAAGAAGAGTTCGGGGAAATGTTAAAACTTCTTTTGACGCTCGAAAAACTGTCTAAAAATCTTGTTTCAGAACTGAGTGTTGAAGATATCTTAACGGGAATAATGAAAACTCTGGGGGAAGCTCTGGGAGCAGTCTGGGTAAACATATGGGAGCTGACCCCGGACAAAAAAGGAACATTTATCAGGCAAGGATATGGGCGCAAAGGTACGGAAGTTTATATAAAACACTCGCGAGAACATCCGCTTAAAATAGGCACTGCTTTCATAGGCCGGGCACTTAAGACCAAAAAAACATGGTCGTCGAGCGATATGTGGACAGACCCGCATTTGCCGCGTACCTGGATTGCCAGAGTAAAAGAACAGGGCTTCCGGGGCATAATATGCACCCCGCAAATAGTTGAATCGGCTAAAGTCGTCGGCGGTATGTGCGTTTATTTCGACCATGTCCGCCAGTTGTCTGATTTTGAAATGCGTCTTATTACCATTGCCGCCAATCAAGCGGCGGTTTCGGTGGTAAATGCAAATATATACAACGAATTATTGGGTGAGCGTGATAAAACTTTAGCGACCATAAACAGCTTAAACGAAGGGGTTATTCTTTACGACAATGACGGGCGCATTATCCTGACAAATCCGCGGGCGCAAGAAATACTAATGATAAATTCCAACGAAGCGGTCGGAAAGATTCCGGCGCGCGAACCCGCCAAAAAAGACTATTCAATGAAAAATCTTTACGAAATAAGTAATATCATGCTCGCGGATTATGAAACAAAACAATATATCATTGAAACCCCCGGAAAAATAATACTGGAAGTCGCCGCCGCTCCGGTACACGGCATAAACCGAAAAAAAATCGGTTACATCAGGACTCTCCGCGATGTAACACGGGAAAAAGAAGCGGATATGCTCAAGTCAAGATTTATAACCACCGCCTCTCACCAATTGCGTACTCCGGCGGCGGGCCTCAGGTGGTCGCTTGACGCCCTAAGAAACGGTAGCGAGGGGAAGCTTACGGAATCCCAGCAAAATCTAGCCGATAAAGCATACAAAACCATGGAAAATTTGGGTGCTTTAATTGATAATTTGCTTAATATTTCCATGGCTACCGAGGAAGAACATGGATTTAAATATAGTTTTAAGGAAGAAAATTTGCTCAATATAGTAAATGGCGTCATTGACGAATTGTCGACAGAAAATAAAGAGCGCGGGGTTGGAGTAGTTTTAAATAAACCGGAACACGCGATTCCCCCGGTGGCATTGGATAAAAAAATATTTTCCATGGCAATCTACAATCTTATAGACAACGCCGTAAGATATTCATCACCGGGAAAAACGGTGTATGTTTCCATCACCCCGACGGAACGGCAAATAGCCATTTCCATTAAAGATTCCGGAATCGGCATACCCAAAGAGGAGCAAAGGCACATTTTTTCAAAATTCTTTCGCGCGCCAAATGCCCAGCTTTTCCAGACCGAAGGGTCGGGATTGGGACTTTATCTTACAAAAAGTATCGTTGACCGCCACAACGGGGAAATTAAATTCGAATCAAGGGAAAACGAAGGGACGGAATTTTCAATCTATCTGCCTACGGAAAAAAGCAAAAAGCCTCTCTAAAGTAAAACAGCCGCTTTGCTTAGACAAAGCGGCTGTTCCGGATAAGGTAATCTTAATTTAGTATCGCGACTCTTTATCGAATACGGTTTGTTGGGATGAACCGAAAACTCCCTCTTTCTCAAGCATTTTTGTCCGCAAAACAGCGCTTACGTATCCGAAGACCAATCCAACCATTGTAAGCACCCAAAACGGCACCATGGCGGCGGCTGTCGACATGCCCGGAGCGAAGTTACCGAAAACATAGGCGAAATATCCGGCATAGGAG
>JBBTQM010000036.1:0-26629 GCA_038065675.1 Patescibacteria group bacterium
ACGTACCCCTTCAAACGAGGTATGCCGGATTGAAGGGGTGGTTGAAGGGGTAAACATCAGCAATTTCTGGTAAAATATGTTCGAGCAGAGACACGAATACACACAAAAAACAAGAAGCCCGATGCGATTAGTATCGGGCGACTTTGTTTTTGTAGGGGCAAAGAGGACTTGAACGGCGGAGGCGGGCACCCGTTTATAAACGGGTCGCCGAGCCGCGTCCAGCAGTACTTATGAGCTTGGAGCACAGAGTGCGAACAAGCGAGTTAGTAACTGCGGGACAAGTCCCTTACTCCCGCCCACATTATTTTTTTACAACTCGTCAATTTTGCGGCGAGTTTTTTCGCCTTTGTCTATTTCAAAAGTAAAAAAGGGGATAATGCGCATTTTCATTTTTGATTTTACGTAATCGCGGAATTCACCGCTTTTACGCCGCGCGAAAAGAATAGCTTGCTCTTCGCGCGATTCCGGCAGGACGGTGATAAAAAGAGTCGCGCGTTTTAAGTCTTTTGAAGCATCGGCACGGGTAACGGTAATGAGAGATGTCTTATTGGACTCTATTTCAAGAAAATCAGCGGCCAAGCGGCGCAATCTTTCGTTCACTTTTTCTTGCCTTTCGGAAGGCGTTTTCACGGGAAAATTTTCTTCCATCCCATTAGAAATCGGTTCCATGTTTATTTTTAGTTTTTATTTCTCAACAACGCGGAACGCTTCTAGCGCGTCTCCTTCCGCCACGTCCATTTTGGAATCTATCATCATTCCGAACTCGTTTCCTTCCGCGACCTCTTTCGCTTTTATTTTTTGCTGTTGCAATTCAATTATTTTTCCGCGACCGATTTCAAAATTGCGGCGTAAAATTTTTACCGTGGCGTTAAGGGGGATTATCCCTTCCGTTACTTTTCCTCCTATCACCTGTTTGTCTTTATCTTTACTGAAACAGCGGATTATTTTTGCCTTGCCGGTGGTTTCCTCTATTTTCACTTTTGGCTTGCGCCGCGTTGATTCTTCCAAAAGCCATTCGGTCAATTTGTAAATAATGTCAAAAAGCGCGATTGTAACGCCTTCGCGTTCGGCTAAGTCTTTGCCACGCGGCTCCGTTTTTACGTTAAAGCCCAAAATTATCGCTCCCGGGACGCCTAGGGCCAGTCTTACGTCGGATTCGCTCACATTGCCGATTCCTTTTTGAGTTACTTTTAGGATTATATTTTCAACGCTTACTTTTTCTATTTCTTTCTCCAGTGCTTCAAGCGTTCCTTGCGTATCGGCCTTAAGAGTCAGGGGAATGGTCGCGGTGATGACTCCTTCCTCCGGCGTCGCCCTTTCGGGAGAGATTTTTTTCTTTCGTATTTCCGCCGTGAAATTTCCCGCGTATTTTTCCGCTTCTTTTTTATTTTCAAACGACTTTAATGCCGCTCCGACGCGCGGCATTCCGGAAAGTCCGGCCATGTACGCCGCGCTTCCGGCACCGGCTTCATCAATAGTCTTACCGAGAAAATTTTCCATGATGCGCACCGGAGAAACATCTCCGTCAATAACGATAAACGTTCCCTTTTTGAGCGTTCCGTTTTTGACGACAAGGGTTGCCGAAATTCCCCGCTTTTGGTCCATGTGAGATTCTATGACGATGCCTTCTCCAGCTTTGCCCGGATCGTATGAAAATTCTCCCATCTCCGCGATGAGCGCAATCATGTCTATAAGCTCAGGAACCCCGGCGCCGGTTTTTGCCGAAACGGGGACATAGGGAACTCCACCCCCGTATCCTTCCAAATAAACTTCTTTTTCAAGAAGATCGTTTTTTGTTTTCTCAATGTTGGCGGCTGGTTTGTCAATTTTGTTTATGGCGACTATGAAAGGAATTCCGCCCGCGCGAATCGCGTTTAGCGCTTCAATCGTCTGGGCTTTGACGCTGTCTTCGGCGGAGACTACGAGAATGGCAATATCGGCCGCGATCACGCCGCGTTCACGCATTCCGGAAAACGCCGCGTGCCCCGGCGTATCCAGGAAGGTGATTTTCTGGATTTTACCGCCTTCTTTCTTGTGCTCTATTTCGTAAGCGGAGAGATGCTGGGTTATACCGCCGGCTTCGCCTTCTACGACATTGGTTTTTCTGATGTAATCAAGGAGAGTGGATTTGCCGTGGTCAATATGCCCGGTAACTACGATTACAGGCGGACGGGCGATATTCCCTTGTTTTTTTGTCTCTTTCATATTTAATCCGACAGTTTGCTATCGGCATCTTGTGGTGAGTCCGTTGAACCATAGACTACCTCCCATTGCTCGTCTTAGCAATCGCTTCTTTTTCTTCCTCGGTCAGTTCGTATTCGGAAGAACGTTCTTTTACCGGTTTGGCAAAGACGCTAACTCGCTCGCGGGAATAAATTGAAGATAGGACAACCCCGTTGCCTTCCTCGCTTAAAAACGCCGCGGAGAAACTTTGATTGCTGCCGGATGTTCCCTTGAAAGGATTGAAACGAATCATTCCGACTCCCGAGATGGCGCGGCGCAAACGCTTTTCCGCGATTTTCAAATAACTTTCAATATCACGGCGGGCGGTTTTAAGCGCCTCAATTTCTTTCATCAGCTCAAGCATGGTGTCTTCAAGCGTGGCGGCGTTTTTGCCGCGAAGAAGCCGGCGCAGGCGGACTTCCTGGTAAATTGCCGCAGCTACGATAACGAGAACTATAGCGCCTAAAATATAGAGAATGGTGTTGGTATCCACAATCATGATAATTAACGGAGATTATACAGGATTTGAACGGTCTTACCAATTTGTTGCCCTTTCTTTTACTGCGTACTAGAATCGCTCTATGTCAAAGAAGAGAATTTATATGGACAATGCCTCCGCTACTCCGGTTGATAAGCGCGTTATGGCGGCGATGGCGCCGTATTTTTCGCGCGATTTCGGCAACCCTTCCGCCATTCACAAAGAGGGGGTTTCGGCCAAGAAAGTAATCGAAAACGCGCGTAAAGATATAGCCGGAATTTTAAAATCCGGCGCCAACGAAATAGTTTTCACGAACGGGGCTACCGAATCTTTAAATTTTGCAATCAGGGGAGCGATACTTGCCCGGGGGAAGCACAAAATAAAAAATCCCGAAATAATCACCAGCGCGATTGAACATGAGGCGGTTTTGGGCGCCTGCCGGTCTTTCGAAAAATACGGAGTGAAAGTTCATTACATAAAGCCCGAAGAAAACGGAATAATCAAAACTGGCGAAATAACAAAATATCTGAATAAAAATACGGTTCTTGTTTCAATAATGTATGCCAACAACGAAATCGGCACGATACAGCCGATAAAAGAAATAGGCCGAGCCGTAAAGCTCTGGAAAATTTCCCAAACTAAAAACTTAAAACTAAAAACTGATAACTACCCCTTATTTCATACCGATGCGGTTCAGGCCTCAAATTATTTGAATCTGGACGTGAACAGTCTGGGGGTCCAGCTTTTGACTTTGAATTCGGCTAAAATTTATGGCCCGAAGGGGATTGCCGTTTTATACGTAAAAAAAGGAGTGGAATTGGAGCCTATTATTTACGGTGGAGGTCAAGAGCGGGGATTAAGGGCGGGCACGGAGAATGTCCCGCTTATAGCTGGATTGGCAAAAGCATTTTCCATCGCGCAGGCAATGAAAGACAAGGAATCAAAAAGGCTTATCGGTCTTCGCGATTATTTCATTACTGAATTACTGTCTTTAAGTCCGCACATATCGTTAAACGGCGATGCTCGCCGCCGGCTACCTAATAATATAAATATCCGCATAGACGGCATAGACAATGAATTTTTTGTCATACAGCTTGATGAAAACGGAATTTCTGCTTCTACGCAAAGCGCCTGTATCTCGGCAAGCGGGCAGGGCTCGCATGTTATACTTTCCTTAGGCAAAACCGAAAAAGAAGCCAAAGAAAGCATTCGTTTTTCGCTTGGCCGCTCAACTACAAAAAAAGAAATTGATTACACGTTAAAAACAATAAACAATTTACTAAAAGCTGAAAACCAGTAACTAAAAACCAAACTTATGTATCAACCAAGAAACTTCGACCATCTTTTGGGTACGCCCGGATTTTCCGACGCGCTTCTTAAAAACCATTTCACCCTTTATCAAGGATACGTTGCTAACACCAACAAGTTGCTTGAATTTTTGAGCTCAAAAGAAGCGGGAACGCTCGAGTATGCGGAGCTTCAAAGAAGATTCGGCTGGGAATGGAACGGTATGCGCTTGCACGAACTTTATTTCGGTAATATGTCCAAAACTCCGACGCAACTCGGCAAAGAATCTGAACTATCAAAAAATATTGAAAAAGAATGGGGGTCGTTTGGAATGTGGGAGAAAGACTTCAAATCAATGGGAGCTATGCGCGGCATAGGATGGATTGTGCTTTATCAAGATAAGGCGGCAGGAAGGTTTTTCAACGTATGGGTCAACGAACATGACGCTGGTCATTTAGCTGGCGCAGTCCCGCTTTTAGTCATGGATGTTTTTGAGCACGCCTACATTTCCGATTACGGCCTCAAACGCGCCGATTATATTGAGGCATTTATGAAAGCGATTGATTGGGAATCGGCAGAGAAGCGTTGCGGGTAAGACCGTGGCGCGCTATCATGCGCCGAGAGAATGATTTTTACGGAGGATTTTCATGCCGTGCCCTTTTTATTCCATCAGTACACCAGTATCAGCGATTGGCGGAAGAAAATGCCCTCTCAACTTTCCGGTAAGTTCGCGCCCCTCTTCTCCTTGCCACATGGAAGAAGAAGGTGAAAAGGAAAATTGGGATAAGTGCAGCTACAACAATCCCGCGATTATCAAGTTTTTTCCGCCGTCTATTTCCGCACTTTTGGAGGAGACGGCCAGAGAGACAGCCTAAACCCGCTTCCGGCGGGTTTTGCTTTGCCCTCAAGGACGGTTCTCAAAATTTTCCAAGGACTCCCCTTGGAAAAATGTTGACTTTTTATATTTATATGGCAATACTGTGGAAGACGGGAATGTTTCCCGAAGAAGGAGTGGACATGGAAAAGACGGAAAACCGCAAGGTCGTGGTGAAGTACTGCGATTTTTGCGGGGATGAATCACAGTATCTCGGAAAATGTGTCCTCTGCAAAAAGCAGATGTGTTACAAAGACGGTATGAAGGCGCATTCGGCGTTCAGTCTGGAGTTATACAGGTACGAAGACGCGGAGCGTATCGTTGACGGCCATATTTGCAGGGATTGCTCCACGAAAGTGATCGGCGTTACCGTTCAGGAACTCCTGAACGAGATGATCGGCTCGGCGCCGGCGCGGGCCGAGGAGTATCCCAATCAAAGAATACAACCCGCTTCGGATATGCCCGAGTTCCCCGGCGACAGAGAAGGCCCCTCCATTCTCGTGCGGTAATTGGTTTAACCTCCGATTTTGCACTTTGAGGCGAGCGCATGCTCGCCTTTTTTCTTGCTCAAATTGAAAATAACATTTATTATGCAAGGTAATGGAGGATTTAAATAAAAACCAACTTGTGCTCCTCGCCCTCCTCGTCAGTTTCGTTACTTCGATTGCAACCGGAATCGTTACAGTTTCGCTTATGGAACAAGCGCCGCAGAGCGTTACCCAGACTATCAATAAAGTTGTTACCCAGACTATAGAAAAGGTTGTTACCGAAAAGGCGCCGGCGGCTGTTATTGAGACCATTCCCGAAGAAGACAAGATTTCTTCCGCCGTTGAAAAAAATTCCGGAAGTTTAATCAAAGTTAAATTAACCAAAGGAGGCGAAAAAGTTGGCGCGGGGTTTATCATAACGCAGGGCGGAATAATGGTAAGCGACGTTAACCCTTCCGATTTTGCCCCAGAAGCTTCTTATTATGCCATATTCCCGGACGGCGCTGAAAAAGAAATAAAGTTTTTAAAAATGGACGATTCAGGGTTCTCCCTTTTCTCCGTAATGGAAACACCTGATAAAAAAGTCCAATTTAATCCCGTAATTCTCGGGGACTCAAATTCGCTTAAAGTCGGCCAAACCATACTTTTTCTCACTTATTCTTCGGAATTGGAAAAAGGAATAATCTCCGGGCTTGTCCGGGACATTACCACCGAAGGCGCGGCTTCCAGCACTCCGGAGAATGCGCCCGCGGCAGAGAAAAAAACCATAAAACTCATTAAAATAAACACCCCGATTTCTCTAGCGAACTCCGGAAGTCCGATTATAGACTTGGGCGGGAGGGTTATTGGTATCGCTATATACAGAAACGGAAACAAGGCGGTAATCCCGGCAAATCTTATTAAGGAAGGCGCCGATAACGCCTCTGCCGCGCGCTAGCGGAATGTAATTTCTTGACATTAAGAGTGATTAGTTGTTATGTATTAAGGTCTTATAAAAAATTGTCATGCCACCGTTCAACGATTTCACAACCAAAGCCAAAGAAGCGATACGCAAATCCCACGAGCTCGCCATTGAGCGCGGGCAGAACCACGTCAACCCGTTCCATCTTATGGCGGCGCTTCTTCTTCAGGAGGAAAGCATAGTTATCTCCATACTTGAAAAGCTGGACATTGACACGGTTCTTCTTACTGACTCTATTCTTGAAGCGATTGAATCGCCGGAGTCCGGCTCGGTGGCTTCCCCCTCATATCAACTGTATCTAACGCCGGAACTCGCTTCTTCTCTTGAAGTTTCGCGCAAAGTCGCGCAAGAGCTTAAAGACGAATTTATTTCTACCGAGCACATTTTTATCGCTTTGATGGACGTGTCACCGCAGGTGCGCGCGCTTCTTTCGCGCTTTAAAATTTCGCGCGAACAGGCAATTTCAGTTTTGGAAGAATTAAGGAGCCAAGGAGACGGCGCTCCGGAGGGGCCGAAAAAAACCCGCACGCTTTCCAAATACACGCGCAATCTGACCGACCTCGCGGCGGCGGATAAGCTCGACCCGGTTATCGGGCGCGACGGAGAAATAATGCGCATTATTCAGATACTTTCGCGCAGAACAAAAAATAATCCGATTTTGATAGGCGAGGCGGGGACGGGGAAGACGGCTGTTGTTGAAGGGCTTGCCATACGCATGGCGAAAGGAGACGTTCCCGAATCTCTCAAGGGCAAAGAGCTCGTTTCTCTTGACCTCGGCCTTCTTATCGCCGGCACCAAGTACCGCGGAGAATTTGAGGAGCGTTTGAAATCAATAATGCGCGAAATAGAGCGCGCGAGCGGCAACATTGTCCTTTTTATTGATGAGATACACACTATCGTTGGCGCGGGTTCTGCCGAGGGCACAATTGACGCTTCCAATATGTTAAAGCCGGCGCTCTCGCGCGGCGAACTTCGCGCTATCGGCGCCACCACTCTTAAGGAATACCAAAAATACATAGAAAAAGACCCGGCGCTCGCGCGGCGTTTCCAGCCGGTTTACATCGACGAGCCGTCCGTTGAGGACACGGTTGCGATTTTGCGCGGATTGAAAGAAAAATACGAACTTTATCACGGCGTGCGCATTACCGACGACGCCATATTGGCCGCGGTAAATTTTTCTTCCCGCTACATAACAAGCAGATTTTTGCCGGACAAGGCGGTTGATTTGATAGACGAAGCGGCTTCTTCTTTGCGCATCGCGCTTGAAAACAAACCTGCCGTACTGGAGGAAACACACAGGAAAATTATACGCCTTGAAATAGAGAAAGAGGCGTTAAAAAGAGACCTTGGAGAAGGGGATGAAGAAGGGAAAAAGGCGAAAATCCGCATTCGCGACATAGATAAAGAAATCGCCAATCTAAAAGAAAAAACGCGCGAGCTTGAGCTGAAATGGACGAATGAAAAAGGAAGCTTGACTGATATAAGAAAAATCAAAAAAGACCTAGACGTCCTGCGCCTTGAAGGGGAAACCGCGGAAATGAAAGGGGATTTAGGTAAGGTTGCGGAAATCCGCTATGGCAAAATTCCCGCGCTTAAAAAAGAACTTGAGCAAAAAAGCGCGCGCCTGAAAAAATTACAAAAATCCCGCCGGATTCTGAAAGAAGAGATTACCGCCGAAGACATCGCGGATGTCGTTTCGCGCTGGACGGGAATTCCTCTTTCAAGAATGATTGAGGAAGAGTCCGAGAAGCTCGGGCGCATGGAAGACGAGCTCAGGAAGCGCGTTATCGGGCAAGAGGAAGCTATCCAGAAGATTGCTGATTCCGTTCGTCGAAGCCGCGCCGGTATAGGCGACCCGAACCGTCCAATCGGCTCATTTATGTTTTTGGGGCCTACGGGAGTTGGCAAGACGGAATTAACCAAAGCTCTCGCGGAATTTATATTTAACGACGAAAAAGCTCTCATTAAGGTGGACATGTCGGAATACATGGAAAAACATTCAGTTTCCAAGCTTATCGGTTCGCCGCCGGGCTATGTCGGGTATGAGGAATCAGGACAGCTCACCGAAGCGGTGCGCCACAGGCCTTATTCTGTGATTCTTTTTGACGAAATAGAAAAAGCCCATCCGGAAGTGTTCAACGTTCTTTTGCAGGTCCTCGACGAAGGGCGCCTTACGGATGCCAAGGGGCGCGCGGTTAATTTCAAAAATTCAATTATTATTCTTACTTCAAATATCGGCTCGCAATTCATTGAAAAAATGGAATCAATGGGTTTTACCGCAAATTCAACCAAGCAGGATTATCGCGAGGTTAAAGACAAGGTGGTGGAAGCCCTGAAAGATTATTTCCGTCCTGAATTTTTGAATCGCCTGGACGAAATTATTGTCTTTGATGTTCTTTCCAGAGAAACAATACGCAATATTGTTTCAATCCAAATAAAGCAAATCACCGAACGGCTTACGGGAAAAGAAATTAAAATAACTTTAAACGATGACGCGCTGGAATATCTTGGCAAGGAAGGATACAACCCAAGTTACGGCGCAAGGCCACTCAAGAGGCTCATTCAAACAGCGGTTTTGAACCCGATTGCTACTTTGATTGTCTCGCGCGGGGTTTCAGCGGGGGACAGCATTCACGTCTCGGTAAAGGACGGGAAACTCCACATAGAAGCAAAGAAACCCTCAGGTAGAAAAAAAATTATAGTAAGGCGGGAAAAAAGTCTGGCTAGGTAAAATAATTCATGCTTGGAAAATGAGTGATTTTATGTCATTATTTTCCCATTGCGTCGGCTTGCCCCGCCGTTGGCGGGGTTTGCTAATACAAAATGCGTCGGTGGCAGAGCGGTCAATTGCAATAGACTGTAAATCTATCGCCTTCGGGCTACGGAGGTTCGAATCCTCCCCGGCGCACAATTTGATTTTTAAACCGTCTTATAGTAGCGTGTACTTTGTATTACTAAAAACTACCTGCCTGCGCCAAGCGAAGCGCGGCAGGCAAGCCAACTAACAACTGATTCATCATGCCTCAACCGCAATTAATAAAACTCGCCTGCTCAAAATGCAAGAAGGTGAATTACTGGAGCCGCAAAAACAAGAAAAAAGTAGAGCGTAAAATTGAGCTCAAAAAATATTGCAATTGGTGCAGAGCTAAAACATCTCATAAGGAATCTAAGAAATAAATAAACCATACAAAAAACCGCGCTTAAAAAGCGCGGTTTTTTGTGCTAGATTTATATCGTTAGGGTCCATAGTTCAGTGGTAGAATGACGGTCTCCAAAACCGTTGACCGAGGTTCGAATCCTCGTGGACCCGCCGATAATGATTTTACAAATGCGAGCTGTCCGCCTCGCAGGGCAACCCCCCAAAGATTTTAACTAGAAATGGCCCGTAATACGAAACATTATTCAAAATTTCCCCAAAACAAAATCGGGCCATACGGCCCGACTCTAAAAATTCTTGATGAATTAAATCTCAGAAAGGAACAATCATATGCACCAGTACTTCTTCTTTTTCCTTGTTCAGTCTCACCTGCAAAAAACTGCTTTTCGCGGACCTCGAATTGTCTTCCAACATGAAGGTCATTGACACCGCGGCTACCACGATAAGGTCTTTGTCGACTTTGACCTTTGGGACTGCCGTTACATTAAACTTGACCCTCCGACAGCCGAACGATATCCCCGGTATAGGGCCAATCATTATTGAATTTTTTCTATTGACCCGGCTTTCGTAGAAAGCCAAACCAACGGCACCTACGGCGGATATTTGGCAATCGCCGCCAGCGATCCCCATGATTTCATATTCCGTTCCTACGGATATTGGGACGGCGATTCCCCAGTTGCTGTTTCTGAATGCGTCAATCTGGGCGAACGACCTACTTTTTTCCCCGTTGCCGAACCAGGGGTTCTCGGTATAACACCTGACACCGAGCCCCCAGTTCCCGGACTCGTTGTACCTGTTTGGACGCTGTGTGTGCCAACTCGCGCCCCAGAAATTCACCCCGATTTGCTGGCACAGCTTTTCATCGTCGTCTTTTGTGTCGGCGGAAAGTTCTTTTTCACCAGCAAGCGCGGGTGCGGGTATCGACAACAGCCCCATCATGAACGCGGAAAATATCGTGATAACCCTGTTTCTTAGAGCTCCCATGTTGGACCTCCTTTTCTGTTTATCGGATGTACAACCTTTCTTTTTCTATACCTTTGTCGTATATAAGTCAATACTTTAATCCGTTAAAAAATTATGCATAGTTATTTCCGCTTCTCGCCCCAACATCTTATCGGAAGCATTTAGCCAAATAATATTCTTATCCCGCTTAAACCACGTTTTTTGGCGCTTGGCATAGCGCCAGATTTTGGTTTCCAACTTGGCAATCATTTGCTCTTTTGTTGTTTCTTTGTTCAAGTATTTTGCCAAATATCTATATTCAAGCCCAAGCTCTTCCATGCGTTTCCACGAAAGGCCGTTCTTGTGTAATCGTCTTATTTCCGCAACCATCCCTTTTTTCATTCGTGAAAGCAAGCGGCCGCGGATTTTTTTCTTCAGCTCGCCGTCAGACAGTTTCAGTCCGATTTTGAGCGCGTTATAAATTGTTGGTTGTAAATTGTTGGTCGGCACTTTCCCAAGCACCTTTGCGATTTCAATGGCGCGTATAAGCCGCCGCGGATTGTTTTTATCAATTTTTTCCGCTCGGCGCGGGTCAAGCTTTTTAAGCATTTCAAAAAGTTGCCCTGTTGTTTTTTTGCCCAATTTTCCTCTTAATTTTTCATCGGGGCATACCTCTGGGAATATTTTTCTGTTTACAATGGCATCAATGTATAACCCAGTACCGCCGCAAACGATCGGCAGTTTTCCCCTTTGTACGATATCTCGTACAGCACGACCGGCCTCGCGCGCGAAACGCGCAACGCTGTACTGGTTTTTCGGCGAGGCGACATCAATCATGTGGTGCCTTATACCGCGCATTTCTTTTTTCGTAATTTTACCGGTGCCTATGTTGAGTCCGCGGTAAACCTGTCTGGAATCGGCGGAAATAATTTCACCGTCGAATTTCTTGGCGATTTTTACTGCCAAGCCGCTTTTCCCGGTGGCTGTTTGCCCCAATATTACGACTACTTTTTGCTTGCTCATGCGGCACATGTTAGCATATTCAAGTTAAAGCTTAATCAAAAAATTATGGAAAAACTATCAATGGAAGGCAAGCATGTCCCAAGTATAATTTTCAAGACTCGCGTGCGAGATGAAAGCGTCGGCGGAGAGAATCCTTACCGCTGGCAGGACGTTTCCTCGGATGATATTTTCAAAAACAAAAAAATCGTAATTTTCTCTCTGCCGGGTGCGTTTACGCCCACATGTTCATCTACGCATTTGCCCGGCTACGAAGCCGCTTATGACGAAATAAAATCTCTTGGAGTTGATGAAGTATATTGCCTTTCGGTGAACGACGCCTTCGTCATGTTCCAGTGGGGGAAGCACCAGAATGTTTCAAAAGTTAAGCTTCTTCCGGACGGTTCCGGTGATTTTACGAGAGGAATGGGAATGATGGTGAAAAAAGACAACCTCGGATTCGGTGAGCGTTCCTGGCGCTATAGCATGTACGTTGAAGACGGAGTCGTAAAAAAAATATTCGCAGAACCCGGTTTTTCCGACAACTGTAAAGACGACCCGTTTGAAGTTTCCGACGCGGGGACTATGCTCCAATATTTAAAATCAAGATAATTGACGCTATATTTTTACGGGGTTATACTAACGACGGTTTGGTCCTTTTCTGGCAGTATTGGGATAGCCCTCTGCAGGGGGTAAGAAGAAAGCAACCGCGATTTCTCGCTCTCTTTTAAACTAGCGACTTGAGAGAATACCCTGACTGAGAGAATCTCCTCGGAGGGGGAATGAGGAAAAGTCAGTTTAACCACCTAGGTATCCAAGGGTTGAACATGCGTAGCGGTCACCGCTTGAATGACCGTACCCGCCCCCTTTCCTTTTTCTGTGGCCGGTGGTGCGCTAGCATCTATGACTAAACGCCAAACCCCCTTCGGGGTTTCTCTACTAAAAGCGACGAAAGCCGCTTTTATTTTTTGCCTATTTTTTAACCTGACTAATTTTGTACTGCGGGAGAGACTTGGCTACAACTCTCGGCTCGTCGTCACTCGCCTCGGTCGCAGCCCCAGCTCGCGGTTTTGCGTGTTCGCAAAACATCGCTCCGCTTTTCGATTCTCTAGCGAAAGCCAAGCAGTTGGCTTTCGCTAGAGAATCGAACCCTCATGTCTTGCGACACACGATTTTGCCGCGCCCGCTTCGCCTCGCGTTTATAATTTTATAGTGTCGCGGGAGAGACTTGAACTCTCACGATGTTGCCATCAATGGATTTTGAGTCCATAGCGTCTACCATTCCGCCACCGCGACATTATTTTGCTACGGGAAGTCGTGGATAAAATGTACCCCCGTACATTTTATCCTACATTCCACCACTCCGGCCTGTCTGCCGCCTGCCTGTGCGTGTTCTCAAGCAGACAGGGCAGGCGGGCAATAGGGAAATTCTAATGAACAAGCAGAGAAAAAGCAATTTTGCGGTTATATTTGTTGTGGTAAAATAAGTTGTATATAAATATGTCTCAGCCATATTCAAACTCCATCTTTTGGATAGATGTCGAGAAAATTAAGCCAAATCCGTACCAACCCAGGCGCGAATTCGACCCGGAAAAATTAAAAGAGCTTGCGGATTCCATACGCCAGTACGGGATTCTTCAGCCGTTGGTGGTAACGCGCCGCGAGATAGAAAAATCCGAAGGCGGTCTTGCTGTTGAATACGAACTTATAGCCGGAGAAAGGCGATTGCGCGCGTCCAAGCTCGCCGGGATTGCCCAGGTGCCTGTTTTAATCCGCGTTGGGGACGACGCGAAGATGAAACTTGAACTCGCTATCATAGAAAACCTTCAGCGCGAAGATTTGAATCCCGTTGACCGCGCCAAAGCCTTTGACCGCCTGGCCAAAGAATTCGGCTTCAAGCATGCCGAAATAGGAAGAAAGGTAGGGAAGAGCCGTGAGTATGTTTCAAACACAATGCGCCTTCTAACTTTGCCTGAACGAATGTTGACGTCTCTTTCAGAGGGGAAAATTTCCGAAGGGCATACCCGCCCGCTTATGATGCTTGTCGACCGCCTGGAAGAGCAGGAAAAGCTTTATCAGGAAATTTTAGGCAGAAAAATGACTGTGCGAGAGGCGGAGGGGATTGCCAGACGCATTGCTCAGGATCGCGCGCGCAAAAAAGAGCGAATGTTTGACCCGGCAATTCTTAATATGGAGAAAAATTTAGCCGAAACGCTCGGCACAAGAGTTCAAATTGAGAAAAATGAAAAAGGAGGAAAAATCACTATAGATTTTTTCTCAGACGGAGATTTGGAAACGATTGTGAACACAATAAGGGCGCGAGAAGCCGCCGCGGCGGTTTCTCCCGCACCGGCTGTTTTCAATGAAGAAGTGTCAGAGGCTCTCATAAGTGAGCCACCAATGGACGACCGGCCGGAAGAAGAAATAAAAAAAGAAGAAAACGAAGACATTTATAACGTAAAGAATTTTTCCATCTAGGAACCATTATTTGAATTTTCTCGCGAGGAAATTTTTAATCGGGTTATTTTTTTCAAGATAATTTTTGATGTGCCTCCGCGCCACCGATGTTTTTGCGTAATCAAGCCATTTTGATTTCGGCGCCGCGCTTTTTTTTGTTTCGATTTCCACTATATCTCCGTTTTTAAGCCGCGTATCCAATGGAACAAGTTTGCCGTTTACGCGCGCGCCGGCGATGTGGTCGCCGATATCGGAATGAATGGCGTAAGCAAAATCAACCGGGCTTGATTCATCCGGCAAATCTATAACATCGCCTTCCGGCGTAAAAACGAATACCCGATATTTGAAAAAATCCATTTTCAGGTGGTCCAAAAATTCACCGGAGTGAGAAACATTTTTTTGCCATTCCAAAAGATCATTAACCCAGCCTATGCCGTGCCCGCCACCGTTCCCCGCTTCTCCTTTCTTCTCTTTGTAGAAAATGTGAGATGCCACGCCGTATTCGGCGTCACGGTGCATTTCTTCCGTGCGAATTTGTATTTCAACTATGCCGCCGTCGCCGGTGAATATGGTTGTGTGCAGGCTCTGATATCCGTTTGGCTTCGGCAAGGCAATATAATCTTTTATCCGCCCGGGAAGAGGGCGCCAAATACGGTGAATTATACCCAGGGCTCGATAGCAATCCTCAACGTTTTTGACTACAACCCTAAGAGCCACAATGTCGTAAACTTTATTTATATCCGCGCCTTTTTTCTCCAGTTTTTTATAAAGGCTGTAAATATGCTTAACACGGTGTTCGGTTTTTACTCCTCTCATATTTTCCGCCGCCAGTTCTTTTTGCAAATCGCGATGTATTTTTTCAACATCTTTTTCGTTTATCTTGACCCGCTCTTTAAGGAGTGCTTTTACATTTTCGTATTTTTCCGGGTAGGCGTAATAAAAAGCTCGGTCTTCAAGCTCACTTCTTAATTTTCCCATTCCGAGCCGGTCGGCCAAGCGAGCGTGGATTTCAAGTGTTTCAAGCGCGATGCGGCGGCGTTTTTCTTTTGGCACGTGTTCAAGCGTGCGGATGTTGTGAAGCCGGTCGGCGAGCTTGATTATAAGCACGCGCATGTCTTGCGCCATTGCCACGAAAAATTTGCGCAAGCTCTCCACGTGACGTTCTATAACGCGGTATTTAAGTTTGCCGAGTTTCGTTACCCCTTTCACCAAGAATAAAATTTCTTCGCCGAATTCTTTTCCGATTGTTTCTTCGGATGAATGGGCGTCTTCAAGTACGTCATGAAGAAGTCCCGCGGCAACAGTTTTTCCGTCCATGCCAAGACCGCCTATTATTATCGCTACAGGAACGACGTGCGTTTCAAAATACGGTTCTCCGGAATAACGCTTTTGTCCCTCATGCGCTTTTTTGGCAAATTCGTAAGCGTGGGTTATGAGCTTTTTGTCGGCATCGTTTGGGTTTTTCAACGATGAAATAATTTCTTTCAAATAGTCCATCCTGTAGTGAAAAATGGCATTGTCTCTAGCGAGACGTCCATTTAATTAAGTAAGATTTGAATAAACATGGAGTATTTACTACAACACTACCATCATAATCCCGCTATGCCATTTTCTACTACGGGATCCATTATTTCAATAGTATGGAAAATATATAAGGAACGCAATGCATTAAAAACACCCGCCTATGCCGAGGCGGGTGTAATTGCGATGGGAGGTGCAGTTCAGGCATCATCTTTCGTTTCCCAGTCGCAGTTTTGATAAAACGATTGCGTATTTCCGCAAACACAGCGCTGGTAAGCGGCGACCATCGTTATTTGCGGTGGTTCCGGCAAGCGCATTTCTTCCGGTATGTGCTCAACCGGAACTTCCCGCCACTCGTTTTCTCCGCACTTGTCGCACCGGTCGAATTTACCGAGAAACTCGACAATATACGGCCATGCATACGGCGCGCCGAGAACGAGTGCTAAGAAAAACGCCACCAGGACAATCTTGTCCATGACTTCGCCCTTTCTTTGAGTAATGTTGGAGACGTTTCTTTTACAACACCCATCTCGTCAGGGTAGCACTGGTATTCAACCTTTTTTGTATCCCTGGAGATAATTATCAGGAGATAAAAACCTATTGGTAAAACAAAAGCGAGAATAATTGCCAAAGAAACAACGACCTTGAGATCCATTTAGCCCCCTTCTGTCATTTATTATAGTACTGCTACGGTAAGACTACTCCTACTTTGTAGAGAGTGTCAATAAGTGCATAATGATTATTTTTTCTTTTCAGAGATTTTATGCGGATTATGGTTTAGGCAAGTTTTATTACTACAGCGCTCAGGAATGGTTTTGGTTCCCTCCATCATGAGAGAGCCGCAGAGTTTGCAAATTTCCCCAGTAGGTTTCGCCTTGATGGCGTTTTTGCATGCCGGATAATTGGAACAGGAATAAAAAATCCCGAAACGCCCGCGCCTTTCCACCATCGTTCCTTTTTTGCAGACCGGGCATTCTACTCCGGTGTTGGAACGCTCCTCCTCTTCTTTGCTTTTTTTGATGAATTTGCATTTTGGGTAATTTGAGCAGGCCACGAATCTCCCGAATTTTCCGTCGCGTTCCATTAGTTTTCCGTCTTTGCAATCGGGGCAAGATTCCCCGGTTTCTTTCGGGCCTTCCAGCTCCTTGCCGTCGATTGTTCTGGCTCCGATGCAATCCGGATATTTGGAGCAGGACAAAAACTTACCACTGCGGCCCAATTTTATTATCATTCCACTTCCGCATACCGGGCATTTTATATTTTTCGGAGCATCGCCAAGCGTCGTCAATTTTTCGATTTTTTCTTTTGACTTTACGTCTTTGGTAAACGGTCCGTAAAAATCTTTCAGCGTTTTAACGTAATCGCGTTTTCCTTCCGCGATATCGTCCAGTTCGTCTTCCATCTCGGCGGTGAAAGTGTCGCTGATGTAATTGCCGAAGTTTTTCTCCAAAAACGTGCTGACTACGTCGCCAGTGTCGGTGGGGACAAGCGCTCTTTGCACTTTTTCCACGTAACCGCGGTCAACAATGGTTTTGATTATGGAAGCATAAGTTGAAGGGCGGCCGATTCCGCGTTTTTCAAGCTCTTTAATGAGTCCGGCCTCCGTATACCTTCCCGGCGGTTCGGTTTCTTTTTCTTCCGAAACGATTTCGATAAGGCGCAGTTCTTCCCCAGCCGCCATTTTTGGCAATTCTACGTCCTCGCCGCGCGCGTCCGGGTCTCCTTTAAACCAACCGTCAAAAAGAGTGCGGCTGCCGTTAGCCGAAAAATCCGGAAGTTTATCTCCCAAAACATTCGCCCGTACTTTCGTGCTTATCACCCGCGCGTCGGACATCTGCGAAGCTATGGTACGCGCCCAAATCAGGCGGTAGAGTTTTTTCTCGTCCTCGCTCGCTCCGGCGCTTCCGGTGCTTATTTTTGTCGGGCGTATCGCTTCATGGGCTTCCTGGGCATTTTTGCTTTTTGTCTTGAAATTGCGCACCATTACATATTCCTGTCCGAATTTTTTTTCAATCTCGCGCGCGATTTCCGCCTGAGCTCCTTTTGAAAGACTGGTTGAGTCCGTGCGCATATAGGTGATAAAACCTTTTTCGTAAAGCTTTTGGGCTAAAGACATCGTCCGCGCCGGCGCGAAGCCGAGCCGTGAGCTCGCCGTTTGCTGAAGCGTGGAAGTGATAAAAGGCGCCCTGGGCGTGCGCGCCATCTCGGTTTCCTTGATGTCCTTTATAGCCCATTTTTCGCCTTGTCCTATTTTTAAAATTCGTGTGACTTCTTTTTCGTCACGCGGCTCCTCTTTGCAGGTAAGCTCAAGTTTTTCATCCAACCGCGTCTTAAACGAACCTTTTATCCGCCAGAATTTTTCGGGTACAAAAGCCCGGATTTCGCGCTCGCGTTCCATTATTATGCGCAGTGCAGGCGACTGAACGCGTCCGGCGGAAAGGCCGTAGCGCACTTTTTTCCAGATAAGCCCGGAAAGGTCGTATCCGACCAGCCGGTCGAGCACCCGTCGGGCTTCCTGAGCCTTTCTTAAATTTTCGTCGATTTTGCGCGGGTGGGCGATTGCTTCCCGTATCGCCTCTTCGGTAATTTCATGGAAAACAACCCGCTTGGCTTTTTTAAGCCCGCAAGCTTCTTCAATATGCCAAGCAATGGCTTCGCCTTCGCGGTCCGGGTCGGTCGCCAGAAGTATTTCCGAAGCGTTTTTTGAAAGCCGCGAAAGCTCCGCGACCACGTGCTCTTTTCCTTTGGATATTTCATAATGCGGCACAAAACCGCCAGCGATATCGATGGCTTTTTTGTTTGACTTCGGCAAATCGCGGATATGGCCGACGGAGGCGCGTACCTCATACGCGCCGCCAAGATATTTGGAAATTGTTTTTGCTTTGGACGGAGACTCAACTATCATGAGTTTCATCCCTTCTTTTTTGCTAGCCATGACCATCATTAGTAATACAATAACTTCTTTTTTGCAAATTATTTGTATTAAAATTTACGGCCTTATATCGTAAATAGGGTCAGTGCCATTAAAATCAGGAGCGCTCCCCACGCACGCGTTTAAAGATGCTGTGGCGTCAAAATCGCTTGCAAGTTGTTCTGTTCCGGGCGAGACATTTTCAAGCAAAGCGCCGAGGTGGTAATTAGAACAGTTGTCCCCTTCAATAAGCGCGGCATACGAGTATTCCTGTCTGCTTTTTGGGTCAATCGGCATTGCTTTAATGTAATTCGGAACAAGTCCGGTTCCGGCAAGAGTGGCAGGATAACGATTGTTGTCGTTGTAATAAAGCTGAAGAGCGCTTTTTAGCTGGTTTATGTCTCCAACTCGCGCGGAGTCGCGTGCTCGCGTATTAATTGAAGTAAAGCTATATGTCGCTGCGGAGAGAATAAAAATAATTATAGAAAGGACAACGATAAGTTCAATAATGGAAAACCCGGCCGTTTTAATTCGTAGCGGAATGTACATATGATTCTTTATTATAACCTTAACACCATTATTTAAATCGTAATTGTTAATTATCAACATCTCCTGATAAAACCGCCTTCTTCTTTGATAGCCCCCTTTATTTCAAGAAGAGACATGGCGCTTGTTAATTTTTCCGGTGGCAGACCGGAGAGTTCAAAAAGAGTGTCGCGCGTGGCGGGCTCCGAAATTATTTCAAATATAATTTTTTCTTCCGGAGAAAAATCACCGGTATCTATTTCTGCTTCATTGTTTTTCTTTTCCAGGCCGAGTTCTTCAAGAAGTTCATCGGCGCTTGTGACGGGAGTTGCCCCTTGTTTTATAAGCCAATTTGTTCCCTTGGCGTTTTCTGAAAATATGGAACCGGGAATCGCGTAAACATTGCGCCCGTAATCAAGCGCCAGGCGAGCGGTAATCAGGGTTCCCGAGCGCATTTCCGCTTCCACGACCAATACCGCGCTTGAAAGTCCCGCCATGATTCTGTTTCGTTTCGGGAAAGAATATTGAGTCGCTCTGAAGTCTGGTTCAAATTCGGATATCAACGCGCCGCCTTTTTTTATAATTTCCTGTGCCAGAAAAAAATGCTCGCGCGGATAAATGACTTCGTCTGACAGTCCCGAGCCGGGTACGGCAATTGTTTTAAGCCCTGCATCAAGCGCGGCGCGGTGGGCGATAGAATCTATCCCCAGGGCGAGACCGGAAACGATAATGATATCGGCGCCGGAAAGGCCTCTTATAATGTGCTCGCAGGCGCCGCGGCCGTATTCAGAGTATTTGCGCGAGCCGACGACGGAGAGAAGAACCGTCTTTTTGTCGGGGAGAGTCCCTCGCCAATACAATTTTTCCGGCGGCTCCGGGATTTCAAGAAGAGCCGACAGCGACTCTGGGAAATTCTCTTTTTTAATATACCGAATATCCGGCATCTTAAGGAAAATATAACACGTTGACACCTTTAACCGTTAACCCTATATTAATCTTGGACATACTCCGAAGGAGGGCTAATGATAGTCAGTGAAGAGATTCGTTCCAAGATTATCAAGAATTGGTCTCTCCCGCCGATGTATATTTTGAGAATACTTTCCGACGAATTCATGGAGCAGTATTCTCGGGCGGGGCAGAAAGATGGGGAAAGAATAACTCGTCTCAAAAAAGTTTCCCGTGAGCGCCTTGAACAAGAAATCGAGGACTCATTAATCAACGACGAAAATGAATCTCCCGACGCTTTTATTGAAAAGCTGAAGGGGATAGAGCCGCTTCAGGAAGATTCAAGCGAGCAGGAATTGGCTGTTCAGTGGTATTACCCTTACCAATAGTAGGGGTAACGCTTAAAAAGGGGCGGGCTACGTGCTCGCCCCTCGTTCTTTTTCACACTTTCTTTTTAGGTTATACTGTTTGTTATAAACCATGCTAGATATTAAATTCATCCGCGAGAATGCCGACCTGATTAAAGACGCCGCCCGGAAAAAGCACCTTAATTTTGATATTGACGAACTAATTGCCGCCGACACTAAACGGCTGGAAGTTCTTTCTTTGGTTGAGAAACTTCGTGCGGAACAAAACTCTGTTTCGGATAACGTCGCTAAAGAAAAAAACGCCGGAGAACGCGAGAAGCTTATAAAAGAAATGCGTTCTTTAAAAGAACATCTGAAACAAAAAGAAGAAGACCTGAAAGAAATTTTGAAAAAATGGCAGCTGCTGATGCTCCAGGTTCCAAACATTCCCGATATGTCGGTGCCGGAGGGTAAGGACGAAACGGAAAATCAGGAAATAAAACGCTGGGGTGACATTCCTTCGTTTACTTTCACCCCAAAAGGGCATGTTGAACTTATGTCGGAACTTGATATGGCCGACCTTGACCGCGGGGCCAAAGTGGCCGGATTCCGAGGATATTTTTTGAAAAATGACGGCGCTCTTCTTTCCCACGCCGTTTGGCAATACGGGATGAAATTTTTTATGTCAAAAGGATTAAGTCCGATGATTGTCCCGTCGCTCGTACGCCGCGACCAGATGTTCGGTACCGGATATTTGCCACAAGGAGAAGAGGACTTGTACCACACTCAAGACAACGATTATCTTGCCGGAACAGCCGAGGTTGCAACAATGGGATATCACATGGACGAAATTTTGGAATCAAAAAATCTTCCAATAAAATATCTTTCGTTTTCTCCTTGTTTCAGGCGCGAAGCCGGGAGCCACGGCAAAGACACAAAGGGTCTTATAAGAGTCCACGAATTCTACAAGCTCGAACAAGTAATACTTTGCGAAGCCGACCATCAGGAATCCGTAAAATGGCATGAATGGCTTAACCGCAATACCGAAGAATTCATTGAATCTCTCGGTATTCCATATCGTACCGTCGCAATTTGCGGCGGGGACTTGGGCCAAGGGCAGGTAAAAAAATACGACATAGAACTCTGGGTTCCCGCCGAAGAAAAATATCGGGAAATAAGTTCGGCTTCATATTTTCACGATTTTCAGACCAGGCGCCTGAATATCCGCTACAAGGACGACGTCGGTAAAATGCGTTTCGTTCATTCCTTGAACTCTACGGCGATACCGACACCGCGCATCCTGGTTTCTATAGTGGAAAATTTTCAGGAAAAAGACGGCTCCATCCGCATTCCGGAAGTTCTTGTCCCTTATATGAGTAAAAATTCCATTAAGAAAAAATGAAAACAAGGAGGAACAATGGCTCCACAAATTAAATTTTCTTCTCCGGCGAAAAGAAAAAGAAAAATAGCTTATGCCAAAAAAGCCGCGTGGTTTCTGGCATTCATGCTTGCTGTTTCGGGCGGCTCATTATTCTTATTGCGGAATGAAAATCTCCTCGTTGATGAAGTAAAAATTTCCGGTAATTCCTCAATTAGTAGTTTGGAGATACAAACTCTCATTGAGGACAATCTTTTGGGAGATTATTTCCGCATTCTTCCGAAGAAAAGCATTTTTTTCTATCCGCGGCGAGGAATTGAGAAATCCATAAAGGAGAAATTCCCCGGAGTTTCTCAGGCCGCCGCGTCATGGGAAAGCCTGAGTTCCCCGCGGGCTCTCGGGATTCACGTTTCCGAACGTTCCCCGGCGTATATTTGGTGCGGGAATTTACCTGCCGAAGAGAACGGGGGGTGTTTTTTTACCGACAATACGGGAGTGGTTTACGATTCGGTTCCGGAAAAAGAAAAAAGCAAATTTGTTGTTCTTTACGGGAGTCTTTCCGGCAATGTCGCCAAGGGGGCTTTTCTGAGCGAGGATGACTTCCTACAGCTTTCTAGTTTTATTATTTCTGCTTCGGAAAACGGCCTTTTGCCGGTGTCTCTCATAAAAAAGATTGACGGCGACGCCGAGCTCTTGCTTGCTCCGGGCGGCAAAATTATTTTTTCCCTTTCTGAAATCGCCGGGGACTCTGATTTTGCAATAAGCAATCTTGAATCGGCGCTCGAATCCCAGTCGCTTAAATCAGCTATTAAGAAAAATCCGGAAAAGCTTTTATACGTAGACCTTCGGTTCGGGAATAAGGTTTTCTTCAAGTTTAAATAGAGCTCTTGATTATTTTTGGCTACCAAATATACTCCTAGAGTAAGTTCATTTTTTGGAGGAGCAAGATGACGCTTTACGAAATTGGTCCAAGGCGGGTAGATATGCCCAAACAGATTGCAACATTGCTCGAGCCATTGCAGGGAGAAAAATTCAAATGCGACGAGATTATCGCGCAGAATATCTGGCGGCTTCTTGAAATATGGGAACATCTGAATTTTGATGTTCCCAATCATGGGGCCGCGGCAGCCATGCGCGGCGAGGTATATGAAAGGAAAAAGGAGGCAGCCGAGCTCACCTCGAAAGCGTTCAAGTTGACATTCAGCGAATTTAGCCTGAAGGGAGCAAAAGAAGGCGCTATGCACGCCGCGCTTTGCGAAGCATGCGGATTCAAGCCGTTCGTTCGGGTGTCTCCCGAAGAATTGAATAAGGGTAAGGCATTTTTCAGGGCATGGTATGCCGAGGCGGAAAAGTATTTGACGCATCCGGTGGTATAAGCCAAGGGAATAGCCAGTCCCCACGGCGGCGGAGCAATTCGCCGCTTTCTATTTTCATGTGCTAGTATGGCCGTTATGAATTTGGGCTTTTGGCAAAAACTTAAGAGGCCGTTTTTTGTTTTGGCGCCGACTTGCCCGCCTAAATTTTCGCAGAAAATTTAGGCGGGTGCGCTATATTACCATGGGATCAAAATGACATGAAAAATTTTTGGAATACATTACCCAAACCATTTTTTGTACTAGCTCCGCTTGCGGATGTGACCGATGTAGCTTTTAGGGGAATCATCGCGAAATACGGCAAACCGGACGTAATGTGGACGGAGTTTGTTTCCGCCGACGGGCTCGTGTCCAAAGAAGGCCGCGAGCATTTGATGATTGACTTGGCTTATACCGAAAGCGAGCGGCCGATTGTCGCCCAGCTTTTTACTTCTAAACCGGAGAATATGCGCAAGGCGGCGAAAATCATTCTTGAACTAGGTTTTGACGGGCTTGATATCAACATGGGCTGTCCTGACCGGACGATTGAAAAGCAGGGCGCGGGCGCGGCTTTGATAAAAAGCGAAAAACTGGCGCGGGAAATAATCCGGGCGGCCAAGGAGGGCGTGGAGGATAAAATTCCTGTGTCGGTAAAAACACGCGTCGGATACAACCAGGACATTTTGGAGGAATGGCTTGGCGCGATTTTGGAAGAAAAACCGGCCGCGCTTACGGTGCACGCGCGGACGCGCAAAGAAATGTCCAAAGTGCCGGCGCGCTGGGAGGCGGTGGAGAGGGCGGTAAAACTCCGCGATTTTCTCCAAGGGGAGTCCTTGGCGGAAAGGATGCTAATAATAGGAAATGGCGACGTCAAGGATTTGGCGGATGCCGAGACAAAGGCGCGCGAAACCGGCGCCGACGGCGTAATGCTCGGCAGGGCGATATTCGGCAACCCGTGGCTGTTCGATAAAAAAGCCGGATATCAAAATATAAAAACAAAGGAAAAGCTGGAAGTGATGGTTGAGCACACCAATCTCTTTGAAAAATTGCTCGGCGGAAAGAAAAATTTTTCAATAATGAAAAAACACTATAAGGCGTATGCCAACGGGTTTAACGGTGCCAAAGAGTTGAGGACGAAGCTCATGGAAGCGGGGAATGCCGACGAAGTAGAAGATATTGTAAATATGTTTTTGAAGTTGTAGAATCGCAACAGACAATTCTTTGAAGGGATACTCATGTCTCTTTTTGCACATAAAATTGCGTACGCGGCTCATGATGGAGAAACAGGGGCCAGCTTCATGGCTTTGATAGAACTTGCGGGGAGAAAGGGCGGAACGCCGAAAGGGTTCCTGCTTTACCGATGCACTATCCAGTACGACGGCAAAACCCTGCCAGTGTTTGAGATGATTAATTTGCTTAAGCCGAAGAACTCCGAAGAGGCAAAGGAGTTTTTCATTTTCGGGGGGAGCAATAAATTTCCGGGGCACAGGAGCATTCTCTGGAGGAAAACTTCTAAGTGGCTTTATGCCGTTGCTGTCGGGGGTGGATACCAACAGCATAGAGATGGAACTTGGGTTCGCGTTGCGAGGCCCGCTCCGTGGTCAAAGCGCCGTAAAAAGAAACGGTTGATTGTCGGCAGTGCGAGTCATCTCTTACTTGTCGAGCAAGAACGCTGGCGCTCTCTCAAAGAAATGAAAGAGAGTTTTTTTTCCGAACAGTCGTGTCTCGAATCTTACGACGATGTAAGCGACGCAAATTTCGTACCCCCCGAAAATTTCAGAGCTTACGAGGCGATTGAGCTGGAAATCGCCAAGATTGAAGAAGAAATAGACTTGTCTTCCAGAAGGATTTTGAACATAAAGGACGAGCTCCGTTTTGTGCTCGCGCGAAAAATGGGGAGACGATATTTCCCGAGAGATCCCGAAACAGGATGTATTAGGAAGGGCGCTTGAAATATAGCGCCTTTTTGTTAGTTTATTGACAATCACCATTTCTTTTGGTTTCATTTTGGGAGAGTTCTAAATAACCAACTGAAGGGGGATTTCCTATGATAGATATTGCAATCGGCGCGGTTCTGGTTTTTGCGATTTCCTTTTTCTCCCGTAAGTATTTCAGGCGATCGCTATGAGATATTTTGCAAGAAGAATCAGGCAAAATATTTTAAGCCGCAATTCATTCATTTCTCTCATTGAGATTGCGGAAAAAACCGGTAGCGAGGGGGTTTGTTTTTTCGCCTACTATTTTCGCTGCGAACCGGGGAACGGCGGCGCTTTAACCAAAATTCTCATTTACAGGGCGCACGAAAAAGAAGAAGCTCTGAATTGTCCGCCTTTCGGCACGGGGAAAATGCGTCCGCAATGCGAATGGATGCCAATTCCAGGCAGATTGCCGTGGCTTCACAATGTGGCATGCGCCCCGACATCCTTGCCGCACTGGTTCCCGGTCGATTCGCCCCTTGTGTTCCATTAGAACAACTTAACCGTTTTCGTTCGAGACGCGCTATGATGTAATCCGCACAAGCGCGCCTTTTTGTTTTAAGAAGTTTTTGGCATACTAGAGCCATGTCGCAGATTGCTTTATACCGTAAATATCGCCCTTCCAAATTTTCCGATGTCGTCGGTCAGGACAGCATCGTCAATGTTTTAAAAGTGGCAGTTAAGGAAAAAAACCCGGTGCATGCTTACCTCTTTTCCGGCAGCCGCGGAACGGGGAAGACTTCCGTGGCGCGCATTCTCGCCCGCGAACTCGGCGTGTCGAACAACGACATGATTGAAATAGACGCGGCGTCAACCCGCGGGATTGACGATATCAGGGAACTCCGCGACGCCGTGCGCATCAATCCCTTTGATTCGGCGTACAAAGTTTACATAATAGACGAAGTGCACATGCTTACCAAAGAAGCGTTTAACGCGCTTCTTAAAACTCTTGAAGAACCGCCCAAGCACGTGATTTTTATTCTCGCCACGACCGAGCTTGATAAACTTCCCGAAACGGTCGTATCGCGTTGCCAAACGTTTTCTTTCAAGAAACCGTCGGAAGAAATTTTAAAACGTATCGTTTTGGATGTTGCCAAGAAAGAAGGGATTTCGCTCGAGCCGTCGGGAGCGGAGCTTATAGCTCTTTTGGGCGACGGTTCTTTCCGCGACACCCTAGGGATTCTTCAGAAGGTTGCCGGTTTTTCAAGAGATAAAAAAATTTCGCGGGAGGAAATTGAAGCAATTACCGGCGCGCCAAGTGATACATTGGTCAATGATTTCATTACGGCCATCATTTCCAAAAACGCCGAACTTGGAATGAAGACGATAGGGAGGGCGGTTGAGAGAGATATCGATATGAAAGTTTACCTTAAATTAATTCTTTACAAGTTCCGGCTTTTGCTTCTTATAAAATATGCGCCGCTCGTCGGGGGAAAGGCGGCAGAAGAGCTTCCGGAGAGCGATAGGGAGTTTATAGAAAAATCAATGAAAAATTATTCCCAGCGCATCACGTCCATTATTTTGCGCGAGCTTCTCCAAAGTTATACCGATATCGGGCGCTCATTTATTCCGGAACTGCCGTTGGAACTTGCGTTAATTAAACTTACAACCGACGACCAACAACCTACAAAATAAAAAGTGTTTTAAGTTTGTAGTTAACCATCTTTTGTTGTAAGTTGTGAGTTGTACGGTTGTTTGTTATTTTGCGGGGTCGTCTAACGGTAGGACATGGGCCTTTGAAGCCCAGTATCTTGGTTCGAGTCCAAGCCCCGCAGCAGTATTTAACGACGCGAACTCAAAATTTTCCG
>JBBTQM010000037.1:0-1381 GCA_038065675.1 Patescibacteria group bacterium
CGATTTTTTTATAGATCTCATCGCCGATATTCCCTTTGGTCATGCTCTTTTCAATCGTAATACCGAGTTCTTCGGCTTTCTTTTTCAGGTCGTTCTCGCTGGATTTGTCATAATCAAGGCCTGAATATTTTTTAAACAGATCGTTAAAGGAGATCCGCTTATACGGTCCCTTGAAATCAATGTCTTTGCCTTGAAATCTTATCTTCGTTTTGCCGAAATTACCCTTGACCACGCGCTCCAGCATTTCTTCCAAAAAATCCATCAGCTTCTCGTAATCCCAATAAGCGGCATAAAATTCCAGCATTGTGAATTCGGGATTGTGCTCTCTGTCCATGCCCTCGTTGCGAAAATTTCTGGCAACCTCAAAAACTTTTTCAAAACCGCCCACAAGCAGGCGCTTAAGATATAACTCGGGCGCTATTCTTAAATACAAATCAACGTCCAGAGTGTTCAGGTGCGTTTTGAACGGCTTGGCGTTAGCGCCGCCGGGAATCGTTTGCAAGACCGGAGTTTCAACCTCCATAAAGCCGTTGGCGATTAGAAATTGCCTGATATGCTCAACGATCTTCGTCCGCTCCATAAACTTCGCTTTCAATTCGGGATTAAAAAGCAGGTCCAGATATCGCTTGCGATATTTTTCTTCCACATCCTGAAGGCCGTGCCATTTTTCAGGCAGAGGCAAAAGAGATTTAGTGAGTAGCGAGTAGCGGGTAGTAAGTAGTGTTTTTTCGTCTTGTTTTGTTTTGAACAGAGTACCGCTGGCTTCAATAAAGTCGCCGATATCAACTGTGTCCAGAAAAAACTGGTAATCTTTTTCGCCCAGAGAATCCTTTTTAAAAAGGAGCTGAATCCTACCTGTTCCGTCTTCAATGTCCAGAAAGGTTGAACCGCCGTGTTCTCTTTTAGCCATTATCCTGCCGACCAAAACCAGCCCCTTGCCTTCCTTGGCAAGTTTGTCAAAATCATCCACTGATTCGCCAATCGTATGGGTGCGCAAAGATTGCGAGGGATATGGATTAATCCCCGCTTTCCACAGCTTTTTTGATTTTTCAATCCGCGCATCGCGGATTTCCTCAAGACCCATCCCCGGTATATCAACTTTCAATTGCCTCTATGATTTCTTGATAAATCATTGGGTATTGAAAGCTGTTGTTATTTTGGGGAAACCCGGGATATACAGACTTATCGGCATAGAAATCCATTGAAAGTTGTATTACCGGGCATGGTTTAAGTATAACAAATCCGGCCAAACAAAAAAGCCCCGCCAACGGCGGGGCTTTTTACAGTATCTCCAAAATCTTGTATGTCGTCAGGCCGGCCGGGGTTTTGACCTCCACTTCCTCGTCCTTCCTTCGGCCCAAAAAAGCCGTTCCTAGAGGCG
>JBBTQM010000038.1:0-3655 GCA_038065675.1 Patescibacteria group bacterium
TGCGTTATGATTTGCCGAAATATGTCGCCGCTACGCTGATATCCGAGTTCCCGTTTGCCGCCGTCGCGGTTTATGTAGGAAGCGCAATTGCCGAGGGTGACTTCGGGGATTTCTTGGTTTGGACGGTTGCCGGAGGCGCGCTTTTGGTTTCCGTGTATTCCTTCCTGAAAAAAGGAGGGAAAATAATTTAACCCTGCCGCGGTGTGGATAACTTTGTTGACCGATAGTTCCATTGGCGTCAAAATGATACTGGGTTCGAAAGTATGAAGGCCGTACCGTAAGGGAAAGCTGCCAGTGTTGCAAAATGTTGGTATGACTTTCGTGCCCACTCAAAAAACTCGCCTTGGCGAGTTTTTTGATTCCCCGTTTCCGTCGTCGTATTGTATAATTTAACAATCGGAGAAACTGAGATTTCCATTTATAAAATAATACTTCGGCAAGCTCAGTATTATATTGAGCCAGTCGAACCGTAATTTTTAAAGAAAAATGGATACAAAAATAATGTTCCCGGAATCGAGAATTTCCCGCTTTCTTTTTTCGGATACGAGGATGGCGTGGTTCTGGCTTCTCTTGCGAGTTTACGTAGGTTGGGTCTGGCTTGCGGCGGGATGGGAAAAGATAAATAATCCGGCATGGGTGGGCGACGGAGCGGGGACTGCCGTTTCCGGATTTTTAAACGGAGCGCTTGCCAAAACTACCGGCGCACATCCGAATGTTTCTCAATGGTATGCCTGGCTCATAAACAGTTTTGCCCTGGATAACGCTACTATTTTTTCCTACGTGGTTGCCTACGGTGAAGTGGCTGTCGGCTTGGGGCTTATCGTCGGTCTTTTGTCCGGCATTGCCGCTTTTTTCGGAGCGCTTATGAATTTCAATTTTCTTTTTGCGGGAACAGTCAGTATCAATCCGCTCCTTATTCTCATTGAAATTTTCTTGATTCTTGCCTGGCGCACCGTCGGCTGGTGGGGACTTGATAGGTGGTTTCTGCGATTATTGCGGCGCAGACCGGTTATGTGATTGTCTGTATGAAAAAAATTCCTAAAAAGCACAAAGGCAGGCGCATGAAGATTTGGTACGCCCATCGCCTGGAAGGCAAGGTTAAAAATATCGGAATCAAACCGGCAAAGAAGAAGAAAAAAGAAACGAAGCCATTCCCGCGCCTTAAGAAATTTTCCTTTTCCCGAAAATCGCGCGCGGCAAAAAAGAAAAACGAGGTTTAGTTTCTGGTATAATTGTTTTGTATTAAATATAAAATATTTACACAATGAACAAAACAGTATTGGCAGTCTTAATAGTTTTAGCCATAGGAGGAATCTGGTATTACATGTCGCGGCAAGGTGTTACCGCGCCAGCCGCGGTTGAAACTTCACAAGTTGAGTCGGCTCAACCTGCGGACGGGGTTATTGTTACAGCGGGGGTAACGACTACGGTTATGTATACCAAGAATGGATTTTCTCCGGCAACTGTAAAAATAAAGGCCGGTCAATCAGTAACGTTCGTAAATCAAAGCGGCGGGCGCATGTGGGTTGCGTCCGACCCGCACCCGACCCATGAAAAGTATTCCGGGACGACGAGGTCGGCGCATTGCCCCGATACGGCTAATGGCGCGTTTGACCAGTGTGCAAACGGCGAAAGTTATACCTTTACGTTTGCCAAAAATGGGACGTGGAAGTATCACAATCATGCTCTTAATGGAGACACCGGGGCAATAATCGTTGAATAAATAAAAATGGAGCGCGAAAAATTTTCCACTTTTCTTTTGCGCGCAGGGGTGGCATTTTCTTTTGTTTTCCCGCCGATAAACGCTTTCTTTGACCCGGACTCGTGGCTCGGATATTTCCCGAAATTTATGATGGGAATAGTTCCGGATACCGCGCTTCTTCACGGGTTCGGTGTTCTTGAAATAATAATCGCCGTCTGGATTATTTCCGGCAGAAAAATATTTATCCCTTCCGCCATGGCAACATTAATGCTTATTGCCATAGTTATATTTAATCAGGGGAATTTCCAAGTTCTTTTCAGGGATATTTCTATCTCCCTTATGTCTCTTTCGCTCGCTCTCATGAACAGACCTCTGGGAGGAAGCGCGAAGAAGCCAATTATTTAAAATCTCATGCTTTTAGAAAAAGAAAAAAAGGTTTCAAATTCATCCGTACGCAATTTCGTTTTTGGCGTTGAGGACAGTCTGGTTTCCACGGTCGGTCTTCTCTCCGGCGTTGCCGCCGCCGGTATGGAGAAAAGCACCATTCTTCTGACGGGTGTGGTTTTAATTTTCGTTGAGGCGTTTTCAATGGCGGTTGGGAGTTTCCTTTCCGACCAGTCGGCTGAAGAATATGCCGCAAGGGCCGACCTCCCGATTATGCGTTCTTTACGCGGGGCGCTGATTATGTTTGTGTCTTATTTTGTTTCCGGGTTCATTCCGCTTGTCCCGTATATAGTAATGATAGGAAGCCAGGCGTTTTGGTATTCCATCGGTCTCTCTCTTATCGCTCTTTTTATTTTGGGCGCCGGCGGTAGTTATCTTTCACGCGTGAATCCGTTTAAAGGCGGACTCCAGATGGCGGCCATAGGAGGCGCGGCTATCGGAATCGGGGTTGCCGTAGGGTCAATTATTTCGCTTTAGCCGCTTCTTGACATTGTTTTCCACCCCTGCTACCATAGCACCAATCGGCCGTTGGGGTCGATTTTCGTTTGTGGCATCCCGCCGCAGACGCGATGTTCTTCAATCTTACGAAAAGGCCCACTACATGAAAAAGCAACAGCTGTCTCTCGCGGTAGCGTTGGCACTCGGTGCGGTTTTCGGTTCCGTCAATGAAAACGTGCAGTCCGCCACGATCAGGACGGGCGCATCTTCGGTTACGGTCGACATCGAGGCGATCGAAATCGACAAGTCGAACCCGGAATGCGTCGAATACCTCGTCGGCAACGGGCAGAATACCATCAGCGCCATCGCGGTGCCCTTCGGCGCCAACATGACCCTGATCGAGCTTGCCGGCGAAAAACCGAAGCGCTTCCTCGTGGAAACCGAGTCCTGGAGGGCGATGCTCGACTCCATCGAGAAGTTCGCCAAGCAGGTGGATCCGGTCCACCAGGCCAGCAAGGCCCCGGTCGTCCACCTGGCGTTCGCCAAGGCGGCCTGACCTCCGGGCGGCGCCGGCTCTCGTAGCTGGCACAGCCAAAGCAGTACAAGGGAACCCCTCACAGGGTTCCCTTTTTCTTTTGCCCCCTGTGGACAAAAAAATAGCCCATTTCTCAATGGGGGGTACAATTTAAGGTAAGCCACGTCGGGCTTTAATAGTTTTTTAAAATATTATGTTAACAGTCACCAAATTTATTCCGGTCGCCATAATCATCGGTGCACTAGCCGCGCTTTCAATACTTCTCTCGGCGTGGGCGGGGTACCCGGTATGGCCCGTTTTTATCAGCTGGGGTCTTTATTTCATTGCCGGAGCCAAGCCATCCCGTCTCCACAAGGAGGTTTTGGGGCTTACCGGAGGCATTCTATTCGGGTATGCCACGCTTTGGGCGGTTCCTTTCTACAACGCCGTATTCGGCGAAGCATGGGGCCTTGCGCTTACCGTCTTTACGGCGGCATTCCTTATCGTCATGCTTGAGCTTACCGATTGGCTGGAACTCGCGCCCGCTTATTTCATCT
>JBBTQM010000039.1:0-2754 GCA_038065675.1 Patescibacteria group bacterium
AGACAAAAACAATCCTCGTGAAGCGGTGCCGTTCTTTCACAACGATTCACAATTCAACAACTGGGAATATTCCGTTCGTGCGTGGGTCCTCTCACACGGATACAAAGATATTTCTGTCTCTTTGCCTGTCATTCATAATCTGCCAGCAGCCACTTCTACAGCTCAAAATTAATTAAAAAAATAGTTTTTACAAAAAGTGATTGGAAAAAACAATAACGCCCAATATGCCGGCGCCAAGGGTTGTCACAAGCACAAACGCCGCCATCGTGTCTTTAATTTTGGCGATACCTAAATCTTGGCGAGGTTCCACTTTGTTGCACAAGTCTTCAATGACCGTATTGACAATTTCCGCGCTGAGAACCAAAACGATTGCCAAAATGCTCAAGGCGGATTCCACATAAGAAAAATCAAAATAAAAAATTGAAACCAGTACCGCCGCCGCGGCGATAATTTCAAGCCGGAAGTTGTGCTCCTCGTTCCAAACGGCCTTTAACCCCTTAAGTGCGTACAGAAATGATTTATAGAATTTCATATAACTGCATTTTAACACGGTCAAAAATATTATTATGTAACGTAAAACCCGCCGGACGGCGGGTTTATTTTTTAACTTTCTCGGTTAAATGGCGGTTTTTCTTGAGACAGGAGGTGCATATTTTTACGCGGCCGCCGTTCGCCAAAGCCGCCCATTGGAGGTTGGGGTAACGGCGCTTTTTGCCGGTTGGGTTGAACTTGGTCGCGCGCACGCGGTTTGAGTAACCCCCGCCGACCTGTGTTCCTTTTTCGCAAATCGGGCATGCTTTAGCCATAGTTGTGCCATGCTATCATAGAATCCTAAGCGTATGCAATCCCGTAGTAGAAAATGGCATGGGGGATTATTGTAATTCAAAGAAGGGGAATGATAGTAATTTATAAAAATAATCAAATAAATTGGTAATATAGCTCCCCAAGGAGCAATGCCATTTTTCACTACAGGATGCAAGGAATAGAGTTAATATTTTCAATAGCCGTTCTCATTTTTTCCGTTATCGTGCACGAACTCGCGCATGGCTATACCGCCGACTATCTTGGCGACCCTACGGCGCGTCTTGCCGGGCGGCTGACCTGGAACCCCTTAAGCCACCTTGACGCCGTCGGGTCTCTTTTGGTTCCCTTGTTTTCCTATACGTTGGGCGGATTTGTTTTTGGCTGGGCTAAGCCGGTTCCTTACAATCCGTACAACTTAAGGAACCAGAAGTGGGGAACGGCGCTGGTTGCGGTTTCCGGCGCGGCGGCGAATCTTCTTATCGCCCTCTTCTTTTCTCTGGTTATAAGGTACAAGGAAGCGCTATCAATATCGTCCCCGTCGTTCATTGAGATAGCCGGAGTTGTGATATTCCTCAATATTCTTCTTGCCGTTTTCAATCTTATTCCTATCCCGCCGCTTGACGGCTCCAAGGTCCTGTTTTCCATTCTTCCTCACAGATTCGGTTTTATACAGGAGTTTTTGGAGAAATATTCTCTCGTACTCATAATTTTCCTCATTTTTTTCCTTTGGCGGTTTTTTATCCCGCTAGTTTACTTTTTGTATTCCCTTTTTACCGGCGCCTGGTTTTAGGGGTATCGCGGCGCTTGCTTTTTAGTTTGTCGGATAGTAAAGTGGTTTTTACATATCCCCGATGGGGAGTTTTAATTTAAAGACGAAATGCCGACAGTAAACCAATTAGTAAAGAGAAAGAGAACAAAGCCCCGCCGCCGCTCCAAGGCGGTCGCTTTGGCGCGCGGGTTCAACACTCTTAAAAACCGCCCGATTTATTTCCCGTCTCCTTTCAAGCGCGGCGTTTGCACCAAAGTTACGACGACTACGCCGAAAAAGCCGAACTCCGCTTTGCGCAAAATTGCCAGGGTGCGTCTTACGAATGGCATGGAAGTAACATGTTATATCCCCGGTATCGGCCACAAATTACAGGAACACTCTGTTGTCATTATCCGCGGCGGCCGCGTGAAAGACCTCGCCGGCGTGCGCTACCATATAGTGCGCGGCCGCTTGGATACTACTCCGGTTGAAAACCGCATGCAGGGGCGCTCTCTTTATGGAGCCAAGAAGCCGAAGAAAAACAAGTAACAAGAGAAATGCGAAGAAAGATTAAAAATAGAAATATCGTAAAGCCGGATTTGGTGTATGAATCAACCAAGGTGGCAAAAACCATAAATTACATTATGGAACGCGGCAAAAAAAACACCGCGCGCAAGATTATTTACGACGCTTTCAACATAATTAAAGAAAAAGAAAAAGGAATGACTCCGATGGAAGTTTTTGAGCTTGCCCTCAAGAACACTTCGCCCACGATGGAGGTTCGCTCCCGCCGCATCGGCGGTGCCAACTATCAGGTTCCGCGCGAAGTTCGCCCGGAAAGGCGTTTCATGCTCGCTTTGCGCTGGATAATTGACGCCGCCCGCGCCGGCAAGGGCAAGCCAATGAGCGAGAAATTTGCCAATGAAATCATGCTCGCCGCCAAAAACGAAGGCACCGCCATTAAAAAGAAAGAAGACACGCACAGAATGGCTGAATCAAACAAGGCTTTCGCACACTTCACTTGGTAATTTTTTATGCAACGAGACTATCCATTAGAGAAAGTTCGTAACTTTGGAATTATTGCCCACATTGACGCCGGAAAAACCACCACCTCCGAGCGCGTTTTGTATTACACCGGCTCCCAGCATAAAATCGGCGAAGTCCACGAAGGAGAAACCACGACCGACTGGATGGAGCAGGAG